>NZ_JADEXH010000026.1:0-86607 GCF_015207205.1 Sphaerospermopsis sp. LEGE 08334
GGGTGGGGTAAAAGGGTAACACAAGCGATCGCACTCATTATTTGTAATCCTTGAAATACCCTCCTTAGTCCCCCTTTGTAAAGGATTTAGCATTGACTTTCTATTTAATATCTTCTGTCAACTTTTCATAAAGCTTAGAGTTTTTTACCTCAACAGTTTGGTTATTAGAATCCTCTTTCTTAGGACAGAAAATCCACAAGAAACATTTAGGTTTTTCACCATTATTAACTGCGATTTTTTGATATGGTATCTTGTTGTTAATTTGATAAATATAAATTGCTCTCACCCATTGCTGTTGAGTCGCTAAGTCTGTTGGTTCTTTATCAGGGGATAAATCCGCGTACTTAAGTTTAGGTTCTCTTTCTGATATTGATTTGTTTAAGATTTCCTCTAGCTTCCTTGAGACTTTTTCTTTTATCTGGTTTTGATCTACTGGTGTTGGTGTTGGTGTTGTTCGTGATCGTCGTGTTGGTGTTGGTGTTGATGTTGGTGTGTTAATTTTTTCCTCAACAACATCATTTACAATCGCTGGAATTAATGTCTTGATTTCATTAAAAGGATAAATGCCACTACCTGTCAATTTGTCATTATTTCGCAATATAACCTGACAGTCTTTGTTCTCTTGAGGATCGTTAAAAGTCTTACTACACAAAGATTTTTCAATATCAGTTGCACTAGTATAAGATTGCCAAGTTTTTGTACCGATAAACCAACCACTAACTAAGATTACTAGGGAAAGAGGAACAACCAATCCAAGTTTCATATCATACTCCACAATAAAAATAATAAAATCAAAGGCATGATCAATTAAATTCTTTTTTCGTACAAGACTTAAACCAAAAACAACAGATGAAGATCGGCGACGGTATGGTGCATCAGTTACTAGATCAAATAAATCTTTTTTGACTTCTCCCTCTTGGATTTGATAAAAATATGCAGCTAAATCATATTCTTTGAAATTTTCAAATAATTCAGCTAAAGGTTGATATCCTTCGATTATATAGAGTCTTTGTTGAATACCTTTCCAATTGTGTATTAACGTTTCCCAAATTTCCTTTTCACATTTCAAATTATTTTGCCATGAATCATTTTGAGTTTTAATTTGACTTTTAAGAACAGAATTTGGGTATAAGTTATTAGAATTAGAACAATGATCATGAATTAATTGTAAATCATATTTAATATCATTAAAAAATTCCTTTTGAGCATAAACCCAAGCACTACCTTCCATCGCTAACAACCAACTAAGGCTATCTACCGATATTGTCTTATTTAATAAATTAGGTAATAAATATCTAATTCCTGCTGAGAGTTGTTCTTTAGGAAATTCTTTCCGAATAGCTTTTTGAAACTCTAAAGACACTATTTGATTTTCATCAGGTTTTTTACCAGGTTGAATATTCAACCATGCCAAAAACTGCGGTAAAGTCTCTGGAATAACAATAGCTCTTAGTGTCATCAATCTTACCATTTGCGGACTATAAATTTTTTGCTTAACCGCTTTATCCGCACCTTGAGCATTAAATAAATTCTCCCAATATTCAGGAGTAACTTGCTCATTTTCTAACCCTTCAACTATTACCCCCACCGCTTCCGGTTTGACATTAGAACTATTCATTAAACTGCGAATAGCAGATTTTAACGCCGCTTCATCAACATTTATTGTAGACATAACCTGAGCAGTATTAGCAATAGCTCGTTTTAATCCATCATAAGCTTTTTGTGATGCTGGTTGAATTACTTGAAAACGTTCCGGTTTTACCAGTGCTTCTACATTAAACGCCCAAGATACAGGTAAACCATTTTTACATGAGTTAAATTTTTTAATGGCTAAGATGTTAAGAGTATATAAATCACGTGGCTTTTCTACTGGTAAAACTATCGGTTGTTGTTGTTCAAGTTGTTGTTGTGCAAATACTAAAGATTCATCTTCTTTTGTGAGATGACGTTGAGGAGTTTCTACCCTAAATAAATGAGGACTACCTTTAAAATCTAAAGGGTTAAATCTCGGTCTTTTATTTTGTTCCCACCAAGCTAATATAATCCATAAATTATCTTTTCCCTTACACAAAAAATAACGATAAAAAGCCGCACTGCGTCCCACTTCATCCTGTCCTCGTGTGACAACAGCCATCACAGACCAAGCATCATCACCACTTCCTACAACCCGCCCAATAATTGCCGGTTTTTCACTAGATGAACCTTCAGTTAAAGCAAATTCTTCATTAGCAATAGACCTTTCTACAACTGTAGGAATAGGGGTAGTAGCGTTCATATATTGTCCCGTAAAACCCAAGGACACCCAACCATTATCCCGTTTTTGAATGTGAATACCTGTACTAAATTCGTGAATTTCGATTTCGTGTTTATTATTTTGTAAATTCATGTTTTCTCTTTTTACCTTGATGTCAGAGGATGTTTAGAAAGTTGATTGAAAGACCTCTCTCCAAACCTCTCTCCTTGTAGGAGAGAGGCTTTGAATTTTCCGTTTTAGTTCCCTCTCCTAACAGGAGAGGGTAAGGGAGAGGTCAAAAAGCGATCTGCTTTCATACATGATCTAATTGTGGATGACGTGAACCTTTAGCCAGCCAATAAATGGGCGCAACTAAACCAAAAGGTCGCCACAGTTTAGGATTTTTAATTACTGCTCTCACTCCTCCTCTACTCCTATTTAATAAGTTAACATTTGGTTCGGGATATTTATTACCCAACATCCCAAAAGCCGAAGCTGTAAAAAATTCTATCTCTCCTCCTCCCATTTGTTGCCATGATTGCAATTTTCGGCAAACTTGGGGAAACCGCGCTGATGCTAAAAATCCTGGTTTATCTCGATTTACCCATAAATCAGATTGTTCACATTTATTCAAAACTAAGGCAATGCGCCGCTTACTGCCATTGATATCATTCCGATCCAGTGCTAACAACAATTTATCTAAACCATTGGCATATTCTAAGTCTTTTCGCCGACTACTACCATCAACTAAAAACATTATACCATTAGCTTGTAAACAATCTTCTAAATATTCCTCCAATTGGGGATTTTGACTTTGATGTAATAGGTCATCAAAAAATTCTCCTGAATAATCTTTAGAACTGATATTCAGGTTAAACAATGGAGAACCTATTTTTTTCTCTTTCAGACTTATTTGCAAAGTGCAATCTGGAAGGTGTGATATATTTTCTAACCTAGTTTTTTCTAATTCTAACCCTTGTTCTAAGATATTTTGAGCTTTAGCGATCAGGTCTTCTCCACCTTCATCTACAGCAGTTACAGCTTGCACTGGACTGTCAGGATCAGCATTTGGCCACCGTGCTAAAGAAGCCATATATGAGGTTTTTCCAGAAGCGCGATCGCCTATCACTCGCAACACTACACTACTTTGTAATGGGGGCTGATTTTGCTTTTTAAATAAATTAAGCATTTTCTTTCATCCTCTTACCTGTACTCAACCAATAGAGAGGGGAAATCATTCCATAGGGAGACCATTTTTCAGTCTCTCTTAAAACAGAATATCTGTCCTGTTTTCCTAATTCTTCTTTGCGATTTGGTCGCGGATCTTTACTGTGTAAAACCCCAAAGGTGGAAATAGCATAAAACTGTA
The DNA here is from genome assembly GCF_015207205.1 of Sphaerospermopsis sp. LEGE 08334. NCBI lineage: Bacteria > Bacillati > Cyanobacteriota > Cyanophyceae > Nostocales > Aphanizomenonaceae > Sphaerospermopsis > Sphaerospermopsis sp. LEGE 08334. The sequence continues at coordinate 3,603 of NZ_JADEXH010000026.1, forward strand.
AGTTTTTACTGGGAATATTGTCTTTTAAAAATGTCAGGGTGTCTGGAAAATGAATGGCAAATAAATCATTTTCTGGATCTAACCTACCAGGCCACAGTTCACCCCTTTCACATTTACTCATAGCTACGGCTAACCGTAAATCCTGCAATCTTTCTTGTTTATCCATTAAATCTATAAACCTTTTGAAAACTCGTTTATAAAATTTATCTGTTCCTTGTTTCCACTCAGTTAACAAAATCAAACACCCTTGAGTATCTTTACTTAAACACTCATTCATAAATTCTTCATGGAGTGGATCAGCAGATACATATTCTAAGTCTTTAAAAACTTCTCCTGGATAGTCTCGTACTGCTAAATTAATTTTCTCTGGTTTTTGCCATTTTCTTTCAATCTCAATCAAAAATGAGTAAACTTTTAAATCATCAATGGTTGTAACATATTTGATAGTAGGTTCTAAAGACGCGCCTTCTACAATAATATTTTCTGCCTTATCTGCTAGTTCTTTGGTTTCTTCATTTAATGCTTGAACTTTAAAATTTTTCTTTCTCCAAGCTGCTTTACTTGGTTGATAAGCCAAAGCTGCTAAATAAGTAGTTTTTCCTGAAGCCTGTGGTCCAATTATATGAATATTGCCCATGTTACACCTTTTTAATGATTTTTCAAATTTTTGTTATTTTCAAACATCTACATCATTTACACCTATTTAGCTAAAAAACTTCCCAAATAAATCCACGGTAATTCTAATAAACTCCGATGGTAAATAGATGTAATAAAACACCGCACAGAAGCGCCATCAATACCTTGATTTAATTTTTCTATCTGGGAATAAATCGGACGAAAATATTTTTGTAAAACATAACTATGTCGTTGTTGCCAATTCCAAGAATTACCATAAGGTTTATAAGCTAGTTTTGCCCCTTCTGTGGATAAATCACAAAATAAATCAGCTTTGTTGATACAAATAGCCAAATGTCTGACTTTTGGACATTGTTGATGAAAAAATGTTACCCATCTTTCAAAACGATTACACCATTGTTTTTGTGTGGGAAACTGTTCTACATCCACACCAGTTTGAAAACTCATCCCCCGATGGGGTGGAAGAATGAGTAATAGTCCTTCACTGTTGCGAATAGGATCTAAAAATTGAATCCACCGATCAGAATTATCTTTTTGCCAACTTTTCCGCCATACCTCGCCCCCTGTATCAATCCAATCTACTAAAACCTGCTTGTTTCCAGATGGTAATCGCACATTCATATTTAAGTTACGTTTGTATGGTGCTACTGCATCCGTGGGCTTGCCTTGGTAGTTTTCATCCAGCAATAACAATCTCAGATTGTCATAATCGAGATTACTAACTTTGACATATTCACCATCGGGGTTGGCTAACTCTAGTGCTAAGTGAGTCTTGCCTGTTGCGCGATCGCCTATGTATACTACTCCCACACAGATTACTTCGATAACACTATATATATTTGAATCTAATTATACGATAATAGTTGTGACACTGTTTTGATAAGAAGTATATTTTTTTGTATATTTTTTTGTATATTTTTTTGTATATTTTTTTGTATATTTTTTATTTTTTATTTTTTATGTAAGAGGTCTTTCAAAAAGTATAAAATGAAACTAATAATCTACAAAAACCTAACGTCTCTACAAGGGTTTCAGGTTATGCACATTGAATTACCACCAGATGTCTATTGAGTGCAAACTGAGTGAAAACAAAATGTCTGTATTCCTTACCTATTGCCCATTCCCTGTTCTCTGTCCTAACTATAAGATTTAACTATAAAATTTAACTATAAAATTTAACTATAAAATTTATTTTACACGACTACTTATTTGATACATAAATAATCACCAATGACTAATAAGCCAATCATTAATAAATCAATAACTAAGAAACTAATAACCAATGACCACTTTTTGAGAGAATAAATATCTACAAAATCTACAAAATCTACAAAACCTACAAAACATACAAAAATCGCCATCATAGCGATCATGGTACAGAAGGAATCAATAAAAATGGCAGAAAATTTAAGAAGTAAAGTAGTTACTCAAGGGGTGCAGCGATCGCCTAACCGGGCTATGTTACGGGCAGTTGGTTTCCAAGATGAAGATTTTAACAAAGCCATTGTCGGTATTGCCAATGGTTACAGCACCATCACCCCATGTAATATGGGGATTAACAAACTCGCCCAAAGAGCAGAAATTGGTGTCAGAGAAGCGGGTGCAATGCCCCAGATTTTCGGTACTATTACCATCAGTGATGGTATTTCAATGGGAACAGAAGGGATGAAATATTCCCTAGTTTCACGGGAAGTCATCGCCGATTCTATCGAAACCGCTTGTAGTGGGCAAAGTATGGACGGTGTGCTGGCCATTGGTGGTTGTGATAAAAATATGCCCGGTGCTATGTTGGCAATGGCACGCATGAACATCCCCGCCATATTTGTATATGGTGGCACAATCAAACCCGGAAAATATGACGGTCAAGACTTAACCGTTGTCAGTTCTTTTGAAGCTGTAGGTCAACACAGCGCCGGTAAAATTAACGAAGAAGAACTTTTAGCAGTAGAACGTAACGCTTGTCCCGGTGCTGGTTCTTGCGGAGGAATGTTTACAGCTAACACCATGTCCTCAGCCTTTGAAGCAATGGGCATGAGTATACCCTATTCCTCCACAATGGCGGCAGAAGATGAAGAAAAAGCCGAAAGTACCGCCAAATCAGCAGCCGTTTTAGTAGAAGCTATCCGTAAGCAAATATTACCCCGGCAAATTATCACCCGTAAATCTATAGAAAACGCCATTTCTGTAATTATGGCTGTGGGTGGTTCTACCAATGCAGTTTTACATTTTCTGGCGATCGCCCGTGCCGCAGGTGTAGAACTCACTTTAGACGACTTTGAAACCATTCGCGGCCGTGTTCCTGTCATCTGTGACTTAAAACCCAGTGGTAGATATGTAGCCACAGACTTACACAAAGCCGGTGGTATTCCCCAAGTCATGAAAATGCTCTTAGTTCATGGCCTGTTACATGGTGATTGTCTCACCATCTCAGGACAAACTGTAGCCGAAGTTTTAGCAGATATCCCTGACGAACCATCACCAGATCAAGATGTGATTCGTCCTTGGAATAACCCCATGTATGCTCAAGGACACCTAGCCATTCTCAAAGGCAACCTAGCTACTGAAGGTGCAGTTGCTAAAATTACCGGGGTGAAAAAACCAGCCATTACCGGACCTGCGAGAGTATTTGAATCAGAAGAATCTTGTTTAGATGCAATTTTGGCTAAGAAAATCAAAGCTGGGGATGTGGTAATTGTCCGTTACGAAGGACCAAAAGGCGGTCCAGGAATGCGGGAAATGCTCGCTCCCACCTCTGCTATTATTGGTGCAGGTTTAGGCGACTCCGTGGGTTTAATCACCGATGGGCGTTTTTCCGGTGGTACTTACGGGATGGTAGTTGGTCACGTCGCCCCAGAAGCCGCAGTTGGTGGTAATATTGCCTTGGTAGAAGAAGGCGATAGCATCACCATTGACGCTAATGCGCGGTTATTACAGATCAATGTATCTGATGAAGAATTAGCCCGTCGTCGTGCCAACTGGCAACCCCGTCCACCCCGCTATACTAAAGGTGTGTTAGCTAAATATGCCAAACTCGTAGCCTCTAGTAGTGTCGGCGCAGTTACAGATTTAGATTTATTCGCTAATTGACTTTTGCTGATTTCATAGTCTTTGACTTTTGAAGAGATGAGTTGGTTTTCAATCTCATCTCTTCAATTTAGTGAACAAATGCTAATTGGGGGTTGCTGAAAAAGTCTTGTCGTGAGGATAAAGGAGTTCAAGGATCAATACCTTCGTCAAAATCAAAAATATCTTGATTTGTAGGTTGGGTTGTTCGCGTTAGCGTTGCGAAGCAATGGAACGAAACCCAACAAATACGTTGAGTTTAATTTGGGTTTCACTTCGTTCAACCCAACCTACGGGAAAATGGCAAATGTTTAATTCCTGGATGTTAAATTTGTTCACGTAGCCTATTTGCAAAAATTTTGAATTTTAAATTAATTTGTGTTTCCTATTTTTAGATCATAGTTATCAGGTTTTTCCTTAACATAAAGAGTATTGATAGACTGCAACATTTTTGCTCGTTTCTTCCTAGCAATTTCTTGTAAATCGACGGTTTTATCAGTCTCATCTACAATTTCACCAGTTATTACCTCTAGCACATCTTCCAAAGTAATCACACCAGCAACACATCCATATTCATCTACTACCACTGCTAGATGTTCATGGGATTCTATAAAATTTTTGAGCAGTTTGTCAGCACGAATGATCTCAGGAACAAAGCGCACTTTTCTAGCTAAATCAGCAATTTTTCGTTCACCACTTCCTTCCACCATTGCTGTAAGTAAACTCTGTTTTAAAGCAAATCCCATCACTTGATCAATAGATTCATCAATAACAATAATTCGGGTATGTTGGGAAGCAATAATATCTGCTTTAGCCTCTGCCAAGGTAACATTACCACGTATATATGTCATCATGATCTGGGGTGTCATTAAATCAGATGCTGTCACATCATTTAATCTGAACACCCTCTGAATCATTTCTGCTTCATCACTTTGGATTATACCTTCTTGTTGACCAATATTTGCTAATAATTTGATTTCTGCTTCGTTGGTTGTTGGTCTTTTTATCCCTTGAGAAAAAGGTGCAGTGACATTTTCTAAAATCCAAACTAAGGGTGTAAAAGCCAGAGAAATTCCCGTTACAGGTATGGCTGTGAGTATAGCAATTTGTTCAGAATATCTCTCACCAATTGTCTTGGGTATAATTTCTCCAAAAATAATAATCAGAAAAGTTAATATTCCCGAAAATATACCAAGCCATCTATCTCCTAATACTTGAGTTGCAATACTACCTGTGATAATACTGCCAATAATGTTGAAAATATTATTGAGGATTACTATTGTGGCAATAGGCCGATTCATGTTTTCACGAATCGCTAGAAGTGCAACTGCGGCAGGTTTTTTTAATTCCGCTAATTGTCGAACTCTCAATGTTGGAACAGATAACAGCGCCGTTTCTGTAGCAGAACACAATGCTGAACCTAAAAGCAGTACAAAAACAGTAATTACTAGCTGTAACATATAATTTCCCAAGTTTGGGAATAGTATAGATGGTTGGAGTTAGCTAAAAGCTGAATCAGCTAATTAACTAATTTAAGCTTTAATGATTGTAACGCGATTTTGAAATTTCTCAATATAAAAATCTTATCCTATGCAGAAGCAAAAGAAGGGGTACTTATGATTTCATGACTTTTCATCAATGAGCAATTAGTTATTATTGTTGATATTTCAGCCTTTTTGCTTTGATATTAGGAACGTAAACCACCAGAAACAATACCCTGTGCTTCCAAAAATGCCGCAACTCGTAAAATTAAAGCTTCATTATAGGGTGCAGCTATTAATTGTACTCCTAAAGGTAGAGAATTTTTCTCCTTAATTGGTACTGATAAAACCGGTAAACCAATAAAAGACAATGGTTGAGTAAACAGCCCTAAATGTGGACGGACAATAATTTCTTCACCATCTAAAATCATCGTTTTTTGTCCAATTAATGGGGCATAAATTGGAGTTGTTGGGGCAATAATTATATCTACATTTTCAAATATTGCCCTCACTTGATCTCTATACCATCTTCTAAAACGTTGAGCTTGGATATACCAGGAATTAGGAATTAAAGCACCAGCTAAAAATCTATCTCGCGTTGCTGGATCAAAATCTTGCGGACGGGATTTTAATTTTTCTAAATGCAGATTTGCACCTTCACAAGCTGTAATTACAAACGCCGCAGCACGAGCTATTTCCGCTTCTGGTATTGTGACATATTCAGTCACATTTAAAGCATGAGCAACTTTTGCTACTGCTGCTAAAGCTGCTGGTTCTGCTTTTTGGGTAAAATAATCATCTGCGATCGCAATTTTAATCCCAGAAATATCATTATTTATTTGTGGTAAACATAAATCAATAGGACGTTTTGTACAAACCGGATCTTGCTCATCTTCACCTTGTAAAACATCAAATATTGTCGCAATATCTCTCACAGAAGTTGCAAAATGACCAATGTGATCTAAACTGCTAGAAAATAATTTTACACCTGCACGGGATAACCTGCCATAAGTAGGTTTAAAACCAAAAATACCACATAAAGCCGCAGGAACACGAATAGAACCATTCGTATCTGAACCTAAGGAAAAAGGAACTAAACCCCCAGCAACCGCAGCAGCAGAACCACCAGAAGAACCTCCCGCTATTCGTTGTAAGTCATAGGGGTTATAAGTAGTACCATAATGGGCGTTTTCAGTAACAAACCCATAAGCATATTCATCCATATTCAACGCACCCACTAACACCGCACCTGCTTTTTTCAACCTAGTAATAGCAGTTGCATCTTGGGTAGCGGTTGAATTTTCGGCGTTAATTTTTGCCCCTGCTAAAGTTGTTAAACCAGCAACATCAAATAAGTTTTTTACAGCAAAAGGTACACCAGCTAATATACCAGGATTTTTACCTTTAGCAATTTCTTGGTCAATATTTGCCGCATCTTTTAAAGCTGTTTCTGTGGTAATTTCGGTAAAACAGTTTAATTCCAGGTTTCTAGCAGCAATTTTTGCTAACGCTGTTTGAGTAACTTCGATGGCGCTAATTTTACCAGATAAGATATTTTTAGCTATGTTTACAGCGTCATTCATGGTTCAAATATGGGGGATATTTCAATTTCTTCTGGTAGGGGAAAATTATTTATTATTTCTGCTATGGTTGTGATGCTTTCAAAGTTTTTTATAACTCCTGGTTCATATTCTTGATTAATTTTTAGTTTTAGCAATAAGGAAGTTTGTTTGATGTATTCTTGGGTGTTAAATGTTTGATTTTTCATCTTTTTAACTAATCGCAGAGGCACAGAGGACACAGAGATAATTATAAAAATATAATTATATCATAATATTACTTTTTTTTAATCATCTATTTTGATGATTTTGATCTGCGTTTTTAAAAGTCTCACTCTCTAAAACACGCACCAGGCGCACATAAACCCAAAAATTCAATTTTCTTTACCTCTAAGTTATTCAAGTTAATTTTTTTAATAACATGATTATTTGTATCACAAATATAGAGACAATCTTGAAAATAACTTAAACCAGAAGGTTCATAAAAACTTTCATTTTCATCACTTAATAAAATTGTTTTACACTCTTCATTACTCAGATTTACAACTTTGATTTTATGATTATATGTATCGGCAATGAAAAGCTGATGATTAAAATATTCTACACCCAAACAATGCTGTAAACGCACATTCTCCCCTATTCCATCTTCATCACCAAAACCAAATAACATCCCACTACCGCAAATAGTTCTCACCTTAACATTTTCTGATATTTCTACACCACGAATAGAACTGGTTTCGCTATCAGCAATAAACAACTCTTTACCATTGGTAGTTATCCCACTAGGTTGAGCAAATGCACATTCTTGAAAACTACCATCTACACAACCTTCTGCACCAGTACCAGCATAAGTATGAATGGTATTTGTTAATAAATTCATTTGCCAAATTTGATGATTTCCAGCCATTGTAATAAAAATCAAATTACCTAATTTAACGAGATCCCAAGGTGAATTTAATTCTATTTCCAAAGCTTTACCACCATGAGGGTAGATAACATAACTTTGTTTACCTGTTCCTGCAATAGTTTCTACTATTTGTTTTTGCAGATCAATTTTTCTTAAAAGATGATTTTCTGTATCAGCAACATAGAGAATTTTACTGTCAATATCATAAGTCATTCCTTGAGGTGCAGAAAATTCACAACTTTGAAAATTACCATCTTTAAAACCCCGCTTTCCTGTCCCTATAACATGAATCACTTCCCCTTCTAAGGTACTCATAATTATCCGATGATGTCCAGAGTCAGCAATAAATAAACCATCCGAAGTTGCTAACACATTACCAGGAAAAGCCAAAGGTGTAAATTGTTGATCTTGTTTTTCCAAAGTAAATTCTAATCTTTGGAAATTGAAATGATTTTGATTTTCCTGTAAAAGCTGAATTATCAGATTTTCAATAGTTGTTAAATGTCCTTCACCGGAAAATTGTCCTCTTATATATCCTTGAGTATCAATAATAATTAAAGTAGGCCAAGCTTTGATAGTATAATGTTCCCAAACGCGAAAATCACTATCAACTAAAATCGGGTGTTCAATGTCATAACGCAATATTGCTTGACGGACATTTTCAATTTCTTTCTCATTGTCAAATTTACCAGAGTGAACACCAATAACTGTTAGACTATCTTGATATTGACGTTCTAAATATTTTAAGTCTGGTAATATGTGCAAACAGTTAATACAGCAGTATGTCCAAAAGTCTAAAATAATTATTTTACCCTTGAGTGCTTTTAGAGATAAAGGTTTATCTGTATTTAACCAAGGGTAATTTTCTGGTAATTCTGGCGCTCTAACACAAGGAGTCATACTAATTTATAATTTATAATTTATAATTCATAATTTATCATTAAACGAGTTAGATTTTGTCTAGGTTTTCAGGTTTAGGTTTTTTGCATGGACTGTTAAAAGTGATACAATCGAAAATTGTATATTTTAAATTTAGGCTAATATCAAGGTTTTGGGTAAACTCGAAGACATCAATATAAATCATTTATCTCTCTGGGTTCAACAAGCGAAAACCCTAGCAGCACAAGGAAGTGTTATTCAACGCATCCCCATTTTATCTGTAGCTAACCCTTATTGGTTTGCTGTTCATATCTGCTGTCAGTCAGGAGAAAATTACACTTTGGGAGATAACGCTTGTATATTTCCTTTGATGAGTGTTATTAAACCTTTTTCTTTCCTATATCTGTTGGAACATTTAGGAACGGAAAATGTTTTAAACTGGGTTGGTGTTGAACCTTCAGCAATGCCTTTTAATTCTTTAGAACAGTTAATGACTGATAGTGGAAAACCCCGCAACCCGATGATTAATAGTGGTGCTATTACTTTAGCTGATAAGTTACCAGGTAAAAATGGAAATCATCGCACTCAGTTGTTTTGTCAGTGGTTGAATAAATTAGCAGGTAGTCAACTATATTTAGATTTAGAAATGTTGGCTTCTGTGCGTGCTACTCGTTCTCAGATAAATGTGGCGATCGCTCAATATCTCTACCAAACTCAACACATTGAAAATATTGAATTGGCTCTTGACACTTACGAGCAAATATGCTGTATTTCTGGCACGGTGGAAGATTTAGCGAAATTAGGAAAACTCCTAGCTTGTGCAAGCAGTTTCATAAGTTCCCAACATCGCCAAATTGTTAACGCTGTAATGTTAACTTGTGGACTATATGAAGCTTCTCCTCAATATGCAGTCAAAATTGGTTTACCCATGAAATCGGGTATTAGTGGAGCATTGATCACAATAGTACCAGATAAAGGAGCTATAGCCAGCTACAGTCCTGCTTTAGATAGTATAGGCAATTCTGTAGCTGGTCTGACCTTGATGGAAACTTTATCCCAAAATTTGCAACTGAGTATTTTTAGTTAATTGTTTTCTTCGGGTTTAATTACATTTCGATTCTTAAAATACTCACTTAATCTGTTTAATCCCGTTTTTTCTGTTGTTTCTGGTTTCAACTCCTCTGTTTCTAATGAGTCAGCGGGTGTTTTACGAATTTCAATTTCAGGAATAGGGGTTTTTTCTACTTTGGGTTCTACCTGTTGTTGAAGAGTAGGAGAAACTTCAATTTCTGGAACTACAGGTTTTTCCGTCTTGGGTTCTACTTTGGGTTCTACTTTGGGTTGAGGAGTAGGAGAAACTTCAATTTCCGGAACTACAGGTTTTTCCGTTTTGGGTTCTACTTTGGGTTCTACTTTGGGTTGAGGAGTAGGAGAAACTTCAATTTCCGGAACTACAGGTTTTTCCGTTTTGGGTTCTACTTTGGGTTGAGGAGTAGGAGAAACTTCAATTTCCGGAACTACAGGTTTTTCCGTCTTGGGTTCTACTTTGGGTTCTGCTTTGGGTTGAGGAATAGGAGAAACTTCAATTTCTGGAATAGGAGTTGTTTCTACTTTGGGTTCTACTTTGGGTTCTACTTTGGGTTGAGGAATAGGAGAAACTTCAATTTCTGGAATAGGAGTTGTTTCTACTTTGGGTTCTACTTTGGGTTGAGGAATAGGAGAAACTTCAATTTCTGGAACTGTTGGTTTTTCCCTATTGGGTTCTACCTGTGGTTGAGGTGGTGTTATTTCGACTTTGGGCGTTACAGTAGGTGTAGGTTCAGTAACAGGAATCTCAACTGTGTAATTTGGATCTACAATACCACGCACTTCATCAGCCGTGAGTTCCCCTCTTACCATTTTTGAGAGAGTATCTTTACCACCCGGTTGGTAATTAATCACTCTTACTGTACTATTAAAGACATTTTTTACTGGGTTGCCTTGGTTATCGAGAAATTCTAGTTCTACCCAGTTTTTACCAGGTTTAAACCCTTTGAGGTAGACTGTTTGCCAGCGGTCAAAAATAAAACTTTCACCATTAATTGTGCAACGAATACGCCAATCGCTCAATGTGTCTTCAGGATGATCTTCAGCCATAAGATGCAAAGGCGCGTTAGTTAGGTAAAAATCCAACATAATTGGTTCTGCACCATAACTACCATTAGGACGACTATAGGTGAGAAGAGGTAAATTAGGGTCAGGGTTGTTATCGTCCGTTTTCGTAAAGACGTGAAATGTGGTTTGGGCATAAGCACCTTCATTTTTAAAGCTTTCATGCCAAGGACGAGACGCAAATACACGCAAAGTATGAGTACCTGCGGACAAGTCTGAGAAAACTAAAGGCTTATTTAAGTCATAAACAGCTATATAAGGTTGATTGTCAAGAATTACGTGCAGATGTGGTCCTAGTTGCCATTTGGGATCTTTAAAAATTTGTAAGTCCTTAACCTGAAAACTGACTGTAACAGTATTATCTTCAATGATCTCATCTGCTGTAGGCGTAAGTATTGTTACTTGTGGTTGATAACTTTCCAAATCTCCTCGTAGTTCTTGTATTAGCTCTGGAGGAGCAGCTTCTGAAAAGTTACGAGCAACTTGGGCAATTTCAGCAACTGGTTTTTGATTATTAATAGATACATTTTTTCCACTAGCTTTATCAGCACAACTACTTAAACATAAAACCAGCACCAAAGTCAATAGCCACTTAAAGATAGGTAAACTATTTTTTGATGTTTCATAAAAAGCTTGATGTTGCTTATATTTCATGCTGTTATACCTATGATTTTATTCAGCAAAATTTATTAACTACACTTTACACCCTACACCCCAGATACCATGAACCCAGACTGGAATATACAGCAAATTGCAGGTTACTTAGTTACAAATTTGCATCAAAAAGCCTTACATATCAATGGTTATGCTGCTGCAAGCTGACTGCTGAAAACGGCAAGCTGTTGTAACTTTGTGATTTACAGAAAATTTGGTTCATATCTTTACATAAAGATGAAAAATATGAAAATTAAGTAATATTTATCACTAAATTTACAGATTTAAATTTCAGCATAAGCAACATATTCAGTTCCAAAATTATGATTTACGGCAGGATTGAAGATTAAGCATAAGTTTTAAGAATTGTTATAGTTTGTAAATTTAATAGAAAAAGTATTGACTTTTTTACAATAGCTTTGAATATAAAAAGGCAGATATGACAATAAATCTGGCGATTTTGAATTATTGTTAAAATGTCTCCAACAAAGTACAAGTACAGACTCTATAATTCAACAGAAACAACAAATCCACAGGTCCCCAAAAAACAACTGGGGACAAAGAGTGAAATTCACTCTGTGGTGTACATGATTCCTCATTCCCTATTCACAGAGGAGGTCGAATGACGATTAGTCCTCCGGAGCGAGAGGAGAAAAAAGCAAGAGTCATCGTTGATAACGATCCTGTACCCACCTCATTTGAGAAATGGGCAAAACCAGGACACTTCGACAGAACCTTAGCTAAAGGACCAAAAACCACCACCTGGATTTGGGACCTGCACGCCCTCGCCCATGACTTCGATACACATACAAGCGACTTAGAAGACATTTCTCGCAAAATCTTCTCCGCCCACTTTGGCCACTTGGCTGTAGTGACGATTTGGTTAAGCGGAATGTTATTCCACGGCGCTAAGTTCTCCAACTATGAAGCTTGGCTGGCTGATCCATTAGGAGTCAAGCCCAGCGCCCAAACAGTTTGGCCTATTGTGGGACAAGATATTTTAAACGGTGATATGGGCGGTGGTTTCCACGGCATTCAAATCACCTCTGGCTTGTTCCAAGTATGGCGTGGCTGGGGTATCACTAGCTCCTTCCAACTATACGTAACTGCCATTGGCGGCTTAGTATTAGCGGGCTTGTTCCTGTTCGCTGGTTGGTTCCATTACCACAAACGCGCTCCCAAACTGGAATGGTTCCAGAACGTGGAGTCAATGTTGAATCACCACCTATCAGTATTGCTAGGTTGCGGTTCTTTGGGATGGACAGGTCACTTAATCCATGTGTCCGCACCAGTTAACAAGCTATTAGACGCTGGTGTTGCCATTAAGGACATCCCCTTGCCCCATGAGTTCATTTTGAACAAAGACTTAATCACAGAGTTGTATCCCAGCTTTGCTAGTGGTTTAGCACCTTTCTTCACCTTGAACTGGGGAACTTATGCTGACATTCTGACCTTCAAAGGCGGATTGAACCCAGTAACAGGCGGTTTGTGGATGACTGACATTGCTCATCACCACTTGGCGATCGCTGTACTGTTCATCATTGCCGGTCATATGTACCGCACCAACTGGGGTATCGGTCACAGCATCAAAGATATCCTAGAAAACCACAAAGGTCCTTTCACAGGCGAAGGCCACAAAGGACTTTATGAAAACTTGACCACCTCTTGGCACGCTCAGTTGGCTACCAACCTGGCCTTCTTGGGTTCCTTGACAATCATCATCGCGCATCATATGTACGCGATGCCCCCCTATCCTTATTTGGCAACTGACTACGCTACTCAGTTGTGTATCTTCACTCACCATATTTGGATCGGTGGCTTCTTGATTGTGGGTGGTGCTGCTCACGCAGCGATCTTCATGGTGCGTGATTATGATCCCGTTGTTAACCAAAACAACGTATTGGATCGCGTGATTCGTCACCGTGATGCTATCATCTCTCACTTAAACTGGGTTTGTATTTTCCTCGGCTTCCACAGCTTTGGTTTGTACATCCACAACGACACAATGCGAGCATTGGGTCGTCCCCAAGATATGTTCTCTGATGCTGCAATTCAATTGCAACCAGTGTTTGCTCAGTGGGTACAAAACCTACACCACTTAGCACCAGGAACAACCGCACCTAACGCTCTAGAAGCAGTAAGTTATGTGTTTGGCGGTGGTGTGTTAGCTGTAGGCGGAAAAGTAGCTGCTGCTGCAATTCCTTTAGGTACAGCCGACTTCATGATTCACCACATTCACGCCTTCACCATTCACGTGACGGTGCTGATTCTGCTTAAAGGTGTACTGTACGCTCGCAGTTCTCGTTTGATTCCAGACAAAGCTAACTTAGGCTTCCGCTTCCCTTGCGACGGTCCAGGCCGTGGTGGTACTTGCCAAGTTTCAGGTTGGGACCATGTATTCTTGGGACTGTTCTGGATGTATAACTCCTTGTCAATTGTAATTTTCCACTTCAGTTGGAAAATGCAGTCTGATGTATGGGGTACAGTAGATGATGGTGTGGTAAGTCATATCACAGGTGACAACTTTGCACAAAGTGCGATCACCATCAATGGTTGGTTACGTGACTTCCTGTGGGCGCAAGCTACACAAGTAATCAACTCCTACGGTAGTGAACTGTCCGCTTACGGACTCATGTTCTTAGGCGCTCACTTCGTTTGGGCATTCAGCTTAATGTTCCTGTTCAGTGGTCGTGGCTACTGGCAAGAATTAATTGAGTCTATCGTCTGGGCGCATAATAAACTGAAAGTAGCTCCTACTATTCAACCCCGTGCATTGAGCATCACTCAAGGTCGGGCAGTAGGTGTAGCTCACTATCTACTTGGAGGAATAGCTACTACTTGGGCATTCTTCCACGCACACATCCTTTCAGTAGGTTAAAAAATTTCAGTGAATATTTTGGGTTTTGGATCAATCTCCAACCCAAAATCCAAAATTTCACTGGTAGCAGTGATAGCAATGGCTAAAGGTCAGAGGAATCATCAACCCTATGGCAACAAAATTTCCAAAATTTAGCCAGGATCTCGCACAGGACCCAACTACGCGGCGCATTTGGTATGCGATCGCAATGGGCAATGACTTTGAGAGCCACGATGGCATGACAGAAGAAAATCTTTACCAAAAGATTTTCGCCACTCACTTCGGTCACTTGGCAATCATTTTCTTGTGGGCTTCCAGCCTCCTGTTCCACGTAGCCTGGCAAGGTAACTTTGAACAGTGGATTAAAGATCCCCTTCATGTCCGTCCTATCGCCCATGCGATTTGGGACCCCCACTTCGGCGCACCAGCAGTTGACGCTTTCACCCAAGGTGGCGCAAGCAATCCTGTAAACATTGCTTACTCCGGTGTTTACCACTGGTGGTACACCATCGGGATGCGGACAAACCAAGAACTGTATGTAGGTTCTTTGGGCTTGTTGCTGTTGGCTGCATTGTTCCTGTTCGCTGGTTGGTTGCACTTACAACCCAAGTTCCGTCCTAGCCTCTCTTGGTTCAAGAGTGCTGAACCCCGTCTGAACCACCACCTGGCTGGTTTGTTCGGTGTTAGCTCCTTAGCTTGGACTGGTCACTTGGTTCACGTTGCTATCCCCGAATCTCGTGGTATCCACGTAGGCTGGGATAACTTCCTGTCCGTTGCTCCCCACCCAGCAGGCTTAACCCCCTTCTTCACTGGTAACTGGGGTGTTTACGCTCAGAACCCTGACACCGCTGGCCATCTTTTTGGTACTTCCACTGGTGCTGGTACTGCGATCCTCACCTTCTTGGGCGGTTTCCACCCCCAAACAGAATCCTTGTGGTTGACTGACATGGCTCACCACCACTTGGCGATCGCTGTTATCTTCATCATCGCTGGTCATATGTACCGCACTAACTTCGGAATTGGTCACAGCATCAAAGAAATGCTCAACTCCAAGTCCGGTTTAGTTCCCGGTAGCAAGAGCGAAGGTCAGTTTAACCTGCCCCACCAAGGTTTGTACGATACCATCAACAACTCCTTACACTTCCAATTGTCTTTGGCTTTGGCTGCGTTAGGAACAATTACTTCCTTGGTTGCTCAACATATGTACGCTCTGCCTCCTTATGCTTTCATTGCTAAGGACTACACCACACAGGCAGCACTGTACACCCACCACCAGTACATCGCTGGTTTCTTAATGGTTGGTGCTTTTGCACACGCCGCAATCTTCTGGGTTCGTGACTACGATCCCGAACAAAACAAAGGCAACGTATTAGACCGGATGTTACAGCACAAAGAGGCGATCATCTCTCACCTCAGCTGGGTATCCTTATTCCTTGGTTTCCACACCTTGGGCTTGTACGTTCACAACGACGTAGTAGTTGCTTTCGGTACTCCTGAAAAGCAAATCTTGATTGAACCAGTATTTGCTCAGTTCATTCAAGCGGCTCACGGTAAAGTTCTCTACGGTTTAGACACCTTGTTGTCTAACCCTGACAGCATAGCTTACACCGCCTACCCCAACTACGGTAACGTTTGGTTATCTGGCTGGTTAGATGCTATCAACTCTGGAACAAACTCCTTGTTCCTAACCATTGGTCCTGGCGACTTCTTGGTTCACCACGCTTTCGCTTTGGCTATCCACACCACCACCTTGGTACTTGTTAAAGGTGCTTTGGATGCTCGTGGTTCTAAACTGATGCCCGATAAAAAGGACTTCGGTTATGCGTTCCCCTGCGACGGTCCTGGCCGTGGCGGTACTTGCGATATCTCCGCTTGGGATGCTTTCTACCTGTCTATGTTCTGGATGTTAAACACCATTGGTTGGGTAACTTTCTACTGGCACTGGAAACATCTGGGTATTTGGCAAGGTAACGTTGCTCAGTTCAACGAAAACTCCACCTACTTAATGGGTTGGTTCCGTGACTACCTCTGGGCTAACTCCGCTCAGTTGATCAACGGTTACAATGCCTACGGCATGAACAACCTGTCTGTTTGGGCTTGGATGTTCCTCTTCGGACACCTAGTTTGGGCAACCGGTTTCATGTTCCTCATCTCTTGGAGAGGTTACTGGCAAGAGTTGATCGAAACCTTGGTTTGGGCGCACGAGCGTACTCCTCTAGCTAACTTGGTTCGCTGGAAAGATAAGCCCGTTGCTCTCTCCATCGTTCAAGCTCGTGTGGTTGGTTTAGCTCACTTCACCGTTGGCTACATCGTCACCTACGCAGCGTTCCTCATTGCTTCTACTGCTGGTAAGTTCGGTTGATCCTGACTGCTGGTTTTAGGTAAGTAACAAAAAAATCCCCTGCCGCAAGGTGGGGGATTTTTTATGGGCGGGCAAGATGCCCACCCTTTGTGACAAAAACACTTTATAATTTGTTGTATAAAAAAAATGTTATAGATGTTACCATGTATTAATATGAAGATAATACTACATTGGTTATGACTCAACTATCTTCAGAATGGAATAATGAGGCTTACGTCTCTTTACATCTCGTTCAAGAGATGCTGCGTATGGCAGGTTTACCTCCCCGCAGTAGCTATTCTCATTGGTATCCAGAGTATAAAGTTAAAGTTTCCAGGTTTAACAACAATGGTTTGATAGAGGAGACTATCAAAAAAGTTGATTTTTTAGTGGAGGATATAGGCAGATATATAAATTTTTTAGTAGAGGTAAAAACAGCTAATACTCGTATTGATGACAATGCCCGTGTTCAATTAGAAACATATCTCAAACACTCAAACACAAGATATGTTTTATTGATTGATCCTTTTGTACTGGAAATATACGAGTATAAAGTAAATTTAATTTATCAGGTTATCTAAGAGGATGTTTTAAAAGTTTTGGGTTAGGTAGTGCGATCGCAAAACCTTTATTCACAGATGGTCATTTTTTTACAAAATGCTGTAATGTCGTTGTCATTACAACATGGTAAAATAGTCTCATCACAAATTAAACTCAAAAACATCAACCATGACCAACAAAACAAAAACCAAAACTCCACGCAACACCCTCAACTTACGCATTAAGCCAGAAGAACGTGATTTGATAGATATGGCTGCCAAAGTGCTAGGTAAAAATAGAACTGATTTTATTTTGGCAGCAGCGCGAAATGCAGCCGAAGAAACTTTACTGGAACGAACTATTTTTTGGGCTACTCCAGAAGCTTATGCAGAATTTATTGCCTTGCTCGATGCACCTCCTCAAGCTAATGAACGTTTACGTAAAACCATGCAAACAACTCCCCCTTGGGAACAGAAATGAATTTCACACCCCCTGAACCCTTGGCTAGTCATCACTCCTGTACTGATTTTTCCTGTGGAATTGCCTCTCTTGATGATTGGTTAAAACGTCGAGCTTATGCAAATCAAGTCAGTGGTGCAACTAGAACTTTTGTGATTTGCGCGGATAATAAAGTTATTGGATATTATGCTCTTGCTTCTGGAGCGATTAGTGTACAATCTGCTGTAGGTAAATTTCGACGAAATATGCCTGACCCCATTCCAGTAGTAATTTTGGCACGATTAGCAATAGATAGCTCTTTTCAAGGTCAAGGGTTAGGACGTGCTTTATTTCGTGATGCTGCTTTACGAGTTCTTCAAGCGGCTGACACAATTGGCATTAGAGGAATTATTGTTCATGCAATTTCTGAAGAAGCTAAGGATTTTTATTTGGCTTTAGGTTTTAATTTGTCTCCCCTCGAACCGATGACATTGATGATTACTCTTAATGATCTACGTGATTGTATTGTTTAGCAATTAATCACAAATGTAAAACTTTTGCCCAAGAGCCAAAAAATAACCCAAAATATACAATATTTTGGGTGGAAGGTTTAAAATATCTTTAAATTCCTACTGATTATAAATTAATTGCCCAAAATGGTCAAATATCTCCCCACAGGAGGGGTAAAAAATCAAAAATCATTGCGATTGACTACAGTATTCATTTAACTGATTCCCAAAGGTATCTGATTCTTTACCAGCACTTTTAGCTGCTGCTGTTAATGCTGAGTCAATATCTGTTCTGGCCTTTTGGATTTTTACCCTACCTGCTGTAGAAGCTTCTGCTGTTTTAGTTGTACCCAGAGCATTAGCAGCTTTAGCGATCGCTTGACTGAGATTATCAAAAACTTTCGCAAAACTACTTTGAAATTCTTGGAGTTTGGGATCTGCTAATCTTAATTCTTGAATTGATTTAGTGACATTTTGCAAATCTTTGGAGAGTTGCAAGCTAGTTGTTACTTGTGTTCCTTTATTGTTATCAATCAAAGAAGTCCCTTGATTCACAACTTTAACCAATCGTTGACACTGAGAGATTTTACTCTCATTACAACCAGTCATCAACAAAGCAATACTTAGGCTCACAGGAGCAATTACTGTATACTTACGCACGATTAATATGAATATGCTACAAGTAGTAAAAACCCATTCAGGGTAATCCAATTCTACACCCAAAATAAAAACCACTCTTAATTGAGTGGCTTTTTGAAAAATTATTGATACATCCTTACTAATGCGGATTTTATGAACACAGAAAAACCACCCATGATTAATGAAAGGGTGATGATGTTGGTAACGCTATTGACTATTTTGAGGCCAACTGAACTTTAGCTGCTAATTGGGGGTTTGCTGCGCGGGAAAAGCTCAACGAGATTAAATCAGAAATGAAGCTGATCAGACAGGAAGTGATTGCTGCTAATCAAATCCAAGATTACAGGTTAGACAAGCTGGAAGCGTCCATCAGGTCTGTGGAGAAGTAAAATTAACTCTGACTTGTCTATGACTTAATCCTGAGTTATATCTGGCTTTTTTATGGGGATTCTGTATAGTAAGATTTAACCGGAGTCTTGCTGATTAGGGGAAGTGGTTTGAGGAGATTTTTCTATAAAGTTACTAACTGTACGAAATCAAATCTATACTTCACCCCCACTTTCACTGCTTTTGATATTAATTGACATTGATATAGCAGTGACTGAAAAGAATTGACTGCTTAATTTACCATTATTTCCCAGATAGATCCAAAAAATCCTGAAATCCGCCCATGACGCAATTAAGAGATTCTCTGCGCCGAACCAAAATTGTTGCTACTGTTGGACCTGCTACCAGTAGTCCAGAAATGCTGAAAGCAATTATTGAAGCGGGTGCAACGACGCTGCGATTAAATTTTTCCCACGGCACTCATGCTGACCATCAGCGCAGTATCCGGTTAATTAGACAAACCGCTTTTGAACTGAATAGACCTGTAGCAATTTTACAAGATTTGCAGGGTCCAAAAATTCGCTTGGGACAATTTGAAAATGGTTTTATCATGTTGTCTAAGGGCGATCGCTTCACTTTAACAAACCGCCCAGTGGTAGGAACTCAAGAAATTAGCTGCGTTACCTACGATTATTTAGCAGAAGAAGTCCCCGTCGGTTCCAAAATTCTCCTCGATGACGGCCGGGTAGAAATGGTTGTTGAGGAAATTAACCGCGATAAAGGCGATTTACATTGTCGGGTTACAGTTGCAGGTAAACTTTCCAACAACAAAGGCGTTAATTTTCCGGGAGTTTACTTATCCATCAAAGCCATGACCGACAAAGACCGCGAGGATCTGATGTTTGGTCTAGATCAGGGTGTGGACTGGGTAGCACTGTCTTTTGTTCGTAACCCCCAGGATATTATCGAAATTAAAGAGTTAATTACCAGTACCGGGAAAAACGTTCCTGTAGTTGCCAAAATTGAAAAACACGAAGCGATAGAACAAATGGAAGCGGTTCTGTCTTTGTGTGATGGGGTGATGGTAGCTAGAGGCGATTTAGGGGTAGAATTGCCCGCAGAAGATGTACCTGTATTGCAAAAGCGGTTAATTGCTACTGCTAACCGTTTGGGTATTCCCATCATCACCGCTACCCAAATGTTAGATAGCATGGTCAGCAACCCCCGTCCTACCCGTGCAGAAGTATCCGATGTGGCTAACGCGATTTTAGATGGTACGGATGCGGTGATGCTTTCCAATGAAACTGCTGTAGGTAGTTACCCAGTGGAAGCGGTAGCAACTATGGCGAGAATTGCTGAACGCATTGAACAGGAAGAAGCAGAACATCCTTCCCGTTTGACGCGAGATGATAAACGTTCTATTCCTAATGCTATCAGTCAAGCAGTTGGTCAAATTGCTGAGAATTTAGGTGCAGCAGCAATTATGACTTTGACACAAACGGGAGCAACTGCGCGGAATGTTTCTAAATACCGTCCGAAAACGCCAATTTTAGCCATCACACCCCATGTCAATGTGGCGCGACAGTTGCAGATGGTTTGGGGTGTAAAACCGTTGTTGGTGTTAGATTTACCTTCCACTGGTCAAACCTTCCAAGCTGCTATTAATGTAGCCCAGGAAAAAAACCTGTTGAGTGAGGGTGATTTGGTGGTGATGACTGCTGGTACACTGCAAGGTGTTTCTGGGTCTACAGATTTGATTAAAGTGGAAGTGGTGACAGCGGTACTAGGTCAAGGTATTGGTTTAGGACAAGGTTCTGTCAGTGGCCGCGCTAGGGTTGTACGTACTGGTATAGATGCGACTCATTTTAATCATGGTGATATTTTGGTGGCATCGAGTACAGGCGTTGATTTTGTTGATGCGATTCGCAAGGCTAGTGGTATTATTACTGAAGATGAAAGTCTCAATAGTCATGCAGCGGTGATTGGTTTACGTCTTGGTGTACCTGTTATTGTTGGTGTGAAGGAAGCGACGCAGGTAATAAAAGATGGGTCAATTTTGACTTTGGATATGCAGCGGGGTTTGGTTTATTCTGGTGCAGTGGGAACACCGTAAACAATTAAAAATTGAAAATTGAAAATTAAAACCCAACAATTATCTGTTTTAATTTTTAATTTTTACCGCTTTTTTGCAACTTTTTGTTGTGGCAATTTGACTGATTTATAAATCTGACGATGAGGAATTTGAGAGTTAGCAAATGCTAGGTTGAAGATTCTGTTTTTATCGTCAGATTCATTTTAATAATTAGGGTTTGCTGAAAAAGTCTTTCCTTGAAGATTAAGGATTTCAAGGAGTCAGGAGTTCAAGGATATCAAGGAGTTTTTTGTATTTGGAAACGAGGTAAAAACCAACAAAGTGCAAGGTTTTCCTACTCATAGTTTCCAAAACCTTCCACCTATTTTCTTTGTTATCACCCTCAAACTCTTTATTCATCGTGGTTTTCAGTTTATTCAGCAAACCCTAATTAAATAAATTGTCTGAATCAGGATGTTATTGAGAAAAATCAACATTGAATTTATTTATATTAGTGGGTTAAACAGTCGTTAACCCACCTTAAAAATTTACCTATTCTTTGTGGTGATGAAAGCGAATACCTATGAAAATATCATAGACAAACTCAAAGAAGTCCTTTTTCTGCAATAACCCTGAAGTCTGAGGACTACCTTTTTCATCTAACAGCGGTTTCATCAAATAGTAAGTGGGTTGGTAATTATACCAAGGAATTGAAGGCCACAAATGATGAATGAGGTGGTAATTCTGTCCTAAAATCAGGATGTTGAGAATTTTACCAGGATATACGCGGGCATTTTTCCAGCGATCGCGCTCAACAAAGGGACGATGGGGTAAATAATCAAAAAATAACCCTAGTCCTATTCCCACTATAAACGCTGGAATAAACCAAAAATTGAGAATATAGCCCAAAAAGTGATATTGGACGGAAATATAAACAATAGAAACTACAATCAAACGGCTAATAAACCATTCTAGTAGCTCATATTTGCGCCACAATCGCCGTTGAAAGAAAAATACTTCATGGTACAAAAACCGCACTGCTATCAACCACAATGGACCACCTGTAGAAACATAATGATCTGGGTCGTCTTTGGGGTGATTGACGTTACCATGATGCTGAAGATGTACTCGTGTAAATACTGGAAAAGCAAAAGCCAAAATCAGGGCGCTACCATGCCCTAACATCGCATTAATCACCCGGTTACGATGGGCGGACTGATGACAAGCATCATGAATAATCGTCCCAGAACAGTGTAAAGCCAGAGTGTTAATGCTAAAACATAGCCAATGCGGCCATTCCCATACCCAGTAACCAAAGTTGGAAAATACCAACATTGTCACTACTGCAAAAAATAGCAGCATTGTGGGATTAAAATCCCCAGGAGGTGCTAAAAGTTCTTTGGGCGGGATTGTCAGCGGCTTTTGTGCCTCCGACGTAAGCATTATTAACTCCTTTTGTGTCAAATATTAAAAATATACGACAATTCTTAGTAAAAAGTAAACTTATGTTAATTTCATAGTTCCAAAAAGCATAGACAAATATCTCAAGCAAATTCTGACGTAGAATGTAGAATCTCCGTGGCTTTAGCCCGGAGAGTGTCAACCTCATCACCAGTCTACTGGTAAACCTAACTGATCTAAGGTTTTGCCATCTTGTAATAGCGGATGGATCTGGCTGTCTATATGAATTTGACCACCTGAAAGGACTAAAGCACGTTGGGTCACTTTCCCTAACCACTGTAAGTCATGGGAAGCAATTAACATTACCTGCACAGGCAACTTTAATAATACTTGGGCTAAATGTCGTCGCCATGCAGGATCAAGTCCGTTGGTTGGTTCATCTAAAATCAGAATTGCTGGGTCTAGAGCTAATATTGATGCTAGGGCGGCTAAACGTCTTTGTCCTCCAGAAAGTTCGTGTGCGGAACGGTGAGCATATTCTTCTAAACCAAAATCAGCTAATAGTTGTCGTGCTTTGTCCGTTGCTACTGCTGGTGAAATACCATAGTTGCGTGGTCCAAAGGTGACATCTTCCAAAATTGTCGGCATAAATAATTGATCATTGGCATCTTGAAAAGTAAAGCCAATTTGCCGACGTATTTGGGGTAAAGTATTTGGTTCTACGGAAATGCCGTTAATAGAAATTGTGCCACTTTGAGGGTGTTTTAAACCGATGAGATTTTCTAGGAGAGTGCTTTTTCCTGAACCGGTTGCACCCATCAAAGCGACGCGATCGCCTGCATTTAAGGTAAAGGAAATATCTTTTAATACGGGTTGCTGGTGTAAGTAGGCATACACCAGATTTTTCACCTCAACGACAGAGGTATGAGGATGAAAGATAAAAGTTTGGGGATGAGAAGTTAAGGATGTCAAGATTCACAACTCAAATATAGGTGATTGGTAATTGGTAATTGGTGATGCAATTTTGGATTTTGGATTTTGGATTTTGGATTGTTTTTTTCAACTCCAATCTAAAATCTAAAATCTAAAATCTAAAATTTTCCTCCCCTGTTTCCTGGTGTATTAAAAATAGGAACTGACGGTGATACAAGCAGCAATAATGACGACTAAGATTAGTGTAAAACGTTCTTTTGGGTTAAGGGTAGAGTCTATAGGTAGTTGACCATTGTAACCACGAGTGATCATTGCGCCATAAACTCGTTCTGCTCTGTCTAAAGTACGCAGATACAAAGAGCCGATCATAGCTGCACTGGCATAACGTAACCATCCCCCAGCACCATTTAAACCTCGTAATTGGGCGCTACGCTGCATTCTAGCTAATTCTGAGAGTAAAATTTCTAGATATTGCCCAGCTAGGAGCAAATTTTCCTTTAATGGTGCGGGTAGGGGTAAACCTTTGAGAGCGATACCAAAACTGTGGGGGGGTAAGGTGAGTAAAAAGCTATTCATGACTATTAAACAAATTAGCGATCGCACCAGTAAAAAACTCGCTTTTTCCCACCCCAAAGGTAACGCTACCAATGACAGAAAAATCAATTCAGCACCTAGTAAACCCCCTAATCTGCGTAGGTCAACCCGGAATATAAATACCCACAAAAGTGCGATCGCACCATACACCAGCAAATTTGACCAGCTATGAGGCTTTAAAAAAGCGGCCCCAATCACAATGATCAGGGATAATTGCAAGCGTAATGCCAAGGAAATGTTAAGCATTTTTAGGTTTCATCACTTTAGCAATGCCAAAAGCCACAGCAAAGCAAGCTGTCGCACCTACCCAACCAGTAATACTTGTACCAATTGGTCCTAAACCTTCGATTTCATAATCAGCTAAGGGTGTTGGTACTACAACTCTGACTTCTTCGGCTAAATTGATAAAATCCAAGTTTTCTGCTACTCTTTCTAACCCATCTGGCCAACCGGAAGCAAAGAGAGATAAAACACCTGCAACGAGGAAAATACTCACCACGGGTATCAACCAGCCTCCAAATTTCTCTTCTTCACCTGGTAACAAGTCTGGACGTGCTGCGGCTAAATAGGCTATCACACCCCCAGTAATTAAACCCTCTCCCACGCCAATCAAAATATGTACACCTGTCATTGCAGGTAAAACTATGTTCGCTGGTGCTGTCCCAGAAAGGGCTAACTGAATAGCACAAGCTATGGCTGCTGCAACTACACTAACACCTGCTGCTATACCTGCGGCTAGGGGTAAACGCCCTTTAGAACCACCCAGTAGTCGTTGTAAAGTCTGGGTTAAGAACCAAGCTACCCAAACACTTATTACTCCCAAGTTTAAAATATTTGCACCCAAGGCAGTAATACCACCATCAGCAAATAGCACTGCTTGAATTATTAAAACTGTTGCTATACATAACATTGCTGCCCAAGGACTACCTAACATAATCGCCGCTAAAGCACCGCCGCACAGGTGTCCGCTAGTACCTCCCGCTACGGGAAAATTAATCATTTGGGCTGCAAAAATAAAGGCTGTGGTTAATCCTAATACGGGAGCGCGACGAACACCAAAAGCTGTTTGCGATCGCCCAAAGGACACAAATAAAGCTGCTCCACTGGCTAAACTCGTAGCTGCTGCTACTGGAACAGAAATAAATCCATCTGGTATATGCATGAAAATCCTTGTTTTTCGCTTTTCTTTACACTAATTTCAGCAATAGAATTACAACTGCAAAAGATAGCATGACAATTCTAAATTTATAGGAAACTAAATTTCCCCTATATTTACAATGCCCCATTGGAGGATTTTTTGGCAGGTATTTAGAGAATTTTTATAATAAAAAATACATCCAAATTTGTATTTATTTATTAAATTATGAATATTTGTATATTTATTGTTTATTTTTGTAAATATTAATTCCTGATTGATTTAATCAGTCAGGAATTTGCAGTGTTTGTGGTTAACTATCTATAAACTAACTTATGAACCAAAAGATCAATCAGAGAAGCTTGATAATAAGGTTGACAAATTGTGTGAATTTTGGCTGGTGAAATATTGCCATTTTTCACGGTAATTATGTTATCATAAACATATTGATCATCTTGATCATCAAATAATTGCTCAAAGGAAGCTCAGGAATACTGTAGAAGAACAAGTTGTTGCATATAAATCCTTAGACGATATTTTTCTTCACAATAGATATCTACGAAAATTAAATATGCTTAACCTGAAACCCTTGGTAGGGAGAATTCAGGAATTGTCTCTACATCTTTTTCGGAGAGGTATAATAATAAATTACAAACTTCATATAGGGGAATTTTCAAAGTTCAGACATCTCAAAACAGGTACATTCCTGTTTACTGTCATCTCTCCCTTGTATTTCTCGATAGTTTACATAATTATTGACAATAATTCCTGATTCCTATACTATACCTAATAGTAATTGCAAATTATTTGCAACTTCCTGTTTCTATTCCCTCCCTGTTCCCTCCTCATCACCTCATGTCTGACAACTTTAGTTGGAGTAAAAATATACTCTTCAATCGCCGTCAATTGCTGAAAATGAGTCTATTTGGCGGTGGTGTGATTGGTGCAACTGCAATTTTACAGACTATAAATGCAAAAAATAATGCCAGTGTTAAAGTTCCACCAATGGAAATGGAAGCATCCAATAATGCTGCTAACAGTGCTACTCAACCCATGCAGGTGCTGAGAAATTTTGATTATGGAACTCTGAAGCAGGAAAATGGACGAAATATTCGAGAATTTGAGTTAATAGCAGGTAATTCCACAATTCAGCTAAATAATGCGGTATCTTACAATATTTGGGATTTAAATGGGCGTATTCCTGGACCGACGTTAAGAGCAAAAGCGGGTGAACGGATAAGAGTATTATTTCTCAATAAGGCTGGACATTCCCATTCTCTGCATTTTCATGGAGTGCATCCCGCAGAAATGGATGGTGTAAAACCTGTAAGTAATGGTAAAGCAACTATCTATGAATTTGATGCAGAACCCTATGGAGTGCATTTATATCACTGTCATATTGCACCTGTAACCCGTCACATTGCTAAGGGTTTATATGGAATGTTTATTATTGATCCGCCTCAACTCCGTCATGCTGCGGACGAGATAGTTTTAATTATGTCTGGATATGACATAAATGATGATAACAAAAATGAGTATTACGCATTTAATGGTTTGCCTCATCATTATATGCATAATCCTATTCAAATTTATCAAAATCAATTAATTAGAGCTTATGTTTTGAATATTATTGAGTTTGATCCTGCTGTCACCTTCCATTTACACGCTAACTTTTTTGATGTTTATCGTTCAGGGATGACGATGACTCCCAGTGAAAAGACGGATGTTTTAACAATGGGTGTAGCAGAAAGACACATTTTAGAATTTGCGTTTCGTTATCCGGGTAAGTATATGTTTCATCCTCATCAAGATGCGATCGCTGAAAATGGATGTATGGGACAGTTTGAAGTTATCGCAGGTGACAGGTGACAGAAATTTGTAAGTCATGGAACTTACCTAACACTTGGTTAAGAAATGATTAAACTATACTTTTGCTGGTTCAATCAAACCCAGAAGCACACAAAGCCATAGATACAGCTTTAACAGAACTATTAAAAGTTTGGCCTGCTGTTATTCCACCCGCACAAACAGTCAAAACCCCTGAAGATGTTACCAAAATGGTAAAAACGATAGAGGAAAACACCCAAAAAGTGCTATCTCAAACTAACAACAAAGCACAAAGTTAGTATTTGCACACCATTGGACATCCACAAAAAACAGCTTAAAATAAGTGAAAATAGAGGAAACAGTGAACAGTGAAACACTAAAAAATTATCTACATTGAACTAAGATAAAAAGTGTATAGCTACTCACAAAAATCCTCTCCAAATTTAATTTTGCTCATCTTAACAACTGATGCGAGAACTCGACCACCAAAAAACCATTGACATCCTCAACGCCATCATGGAATTTGAACTAGCTGGCGTTGTTCGCTACACCCATTATTCCCTAATGGTAACAGGACCAAACCGCTTACCTATTGTCGCTTTTTTCAAAGCCCAAGCCAGTGAATCATTACTTCATGCCCAACAAGTAGGAGAAATTCTCACCGGTTTAGATGGACATCCTACCTTGAGAATTGCCCAAATGGAAGAAACTTTCAAACATTCAGTCAAAGACATTTTGGAAGAAAGTTTATCCCATGAAAAGAAAGCATTGGATATGTATAAAACTCTACTAGACACAGTTGAAGATGCTAGTATTTATCTGGAAGAATTTGCCCGTGGCATGATCGGACAAGAAGAGTTACATAATTTAGAACTCAAGAAAATGTTACGCGATTTCAGCTAATATTTCGAGGAGTCAGGAGTCAGGAGTCAGGAGTTTTTTATTTTGGATTTTGGATTTTGGATTGTTTTTGTCAACTCTAATCTAAAATCTGAAATCTAAAATTTTTCTTCCCTGTTCCCTGTTCCCTGTTCCCTTTCTTTTATCATGACCAATAACTAATAACTAATAACTAATAACTAATTAACAATGAATTTTAGTATTGCACTACCTACTTTTGTTATTACTCTCCGAGAAGGTGTAGAAGCTGCCCTTGTTGTGGGTATTGTCCTCGCTTTATTGAAAAAAGCCAAACAATCTCATCTCAACTCTTGGGTATATGCAGGTGTTGGAGTTGGTATTATTGTTAGTGCTTTAATCGGTGTTTTATTCACAGGTATAATTAAATTTTTAGGATCAATAAACCCTCAATACACCTCAGTAGTTGAACCAAGTTTAGAAGGTGTATTCAGCATTTTAGCAATAATCATGCTGAGTTGGATGCTGATCTGGATGACAAAACAAGCCAGATTTATGAAATCTCAAGTTGAAGGTGCAGTTAACGAAGCATTAACACAAAATAACAATGCTGGATGGGGAGTTTTTAGTTTAATTTTAGTAGCTGTAGTGCGGGAAGGTTTTGAAACAGTTCTCTTTGTAGCTGCCAATTTTCAACAAGGTTTATTACCGACTTTAGGCGCACTTGCTGGTTTAGCAACCGCAGCAGGAATTGGGGTTTTATTGTTTAAATGGGGTGTGAAAATTAATATTCGCCAATTTTTTCAAGTTATGGGCGTTTTATTAGTTTTAATTGTCGCTGGTTTAGTAATTTCGGCTTTAAAACATTTTGATGATGCGATCGCTAGTTTAGCACTCAGCAACCGCGCCTCAGAAAATCTTTGTTTTTATTATGAACACTTTACTAAAATTCACTCTTGTATTTTAGGTCCAATGGTTTGGAATACTGCTCACATTTTACCTGATAGCAAGTTTCCTGGAATTATTCTCAAATCTTTATTCGGTTATAGAGATAAACTTTATATAGTCCAAGCTGTAGGATATCTAGTATTTTTAATTAGTATTGGTGGCTTGTATTTTCGCAGTATCATGGGTGGAAATAATCAAAAACAAAAAAATATTCCTGTCGCTGAAAAATAGCATTTTATATAAACCTAGATCCGCGACTTCTTTAAGAAGTCGGGTATCTATTTCATAAACAAATAAGATGTTACGCAGCTAAACTGTATAATCTCAATATTCTTAGCTCTTGTGGAACAGGCATCCTGCCTGTTAACCTTATACAAGTTAAATACACAACAGCTTATTCTGAATCCTGACTTCTTAAATACAACTCAAAAGATTTTCTTTAATTCCTGAGCAGATTTTTCAATTGCAGCTATACTACCAGGATTAACCATTCCGTAATAATCAAAAACATAAACTTGATTATTTTGAGTAGCTTTTAATTTCTGCCAAAACGGCTCTTTTTTCAAAGAATCTAACAAAGTCGTTTCAGCATTAACTACTATTAAAACATCAGGATTTGCTTCTAAAACCTTTTCTGCTGAAAGGGTGACATAACCACCAATGGGTCCATTACCTTGTAATTCTGCGGCGACATTTTTCGCTCCAAACCGAGAAACTATATCACCCGCCCAACTGTTTTTATTTGGTGATAAAATTGGTTGACGACTTACTAAAACCAACGTCGAAAGATTCTGGTTTTTTTGATTTTTCTTTTCAGGTAAAAAAGTTTCATATCTATTTAATAAAAGTTGGGGATCTGCACCTATTTTTTCAGCAAGATTTTTAGTTAAGTCTTCCAAAGATTCCCAACTATAGACTTTTGTGGATAAAGTTTTTATTCCTAGTTGTTGCAGTTTTTGTAATGGTACATCAGAAAAACCTGCTACACCAATTACTAAATCTGGTTTTAATGCTACAATCTTTTCTAGATTTGGTGCATTTTGTCCTTGACTAACTTGAGGAATATCTTTAAATCGAGGATCATCTTGTAATAACTTACTACCAACAACACCCACCAATTTTGTTTTATCTAGTTCAGCAATAATATCAGCAGACAGCGAAGAAAGCGCAACCACTCTTTTCACAGATGTGTTAGGTGATGTTTGTGCAATAGTAATATCTGGGGTAATTTCTGGTTTTACTGCTTGTATTTGGCTTGTTTCTGTAGCACAAGACAACAAAAACAAACTTAAAAAAATTGATACTAAAAATGATTTATGACGCATAATGTTGTTTTTATTTCTCATTTCTGATTTTTTGGGAATCGGCAATTTTATTTTTTCCAATTATAGCAACTTCTAGCAACAAACAAGGTTTTTACCTCTGTCACCTATTACCTGTAACCTCATCTAAATCTTCAGGAGTATTGCAGTTAAACAACATATCCGATTTTGAAAAAGGTAAAATTTCTACAGGATGTAATTTGAGAAACTGTTGAAAAGATCGCCCCCCTTGATTGATAAAATCTAAAATTAGGGGTAAACAAGAACTGCGATAAAAACCACAAAGTGGTTCCCAACCTTGGGTATTTTTTACCAAACAAGCAATATTTTCTCCTTTTATATTATCTAATCTTTTCACCCACTCTTGCAACACTTCAACTTGCAAATTTGGTAAATCGCAAGCTAATAATAATACCCATTCTGTGTTTACTTTCTCTAAACCTTGTACAAAACCCACTAAAGGTCCTTGTGTGTTATGGGGGTTTTCTTGTATAAATTCACATCCTGGTAACTGTAAGTGTTGATATTTTTCTGGACAAGGTGTAACTATATATATAGTATCCGTACAACTTTTAGCGACATTGCCAACTTTTTGTAATAAGGGTATTCCCTGAATAGGAATCAAAGCTTTATCCTTTCCCATCCTGGAACTTTTACCACCTGCAAGAACTATGACGCTTAATGTAGTCATGCAATTTAAAAAAGTTTCAATTTTTTTGTTTTTAATTAAATATACATTATCACACAATATGACAAAAAATTTGTTTTTTAAATCGTGTAAAAGTTGTTGCAGAACCGTAAAACCCCAATGTTTATCTTATTAAGTATCAAAAAATTGCAATATTTTGCGGATTATTACATCAGGCAATGTATTATTTATCATCAACCAAACAACAATATCATCATTATGCTTAATAATCTCACAGTTACTACAGATATTAACCACTTAGCAGCTATCAATAATATTGGGTTCATTAAATATGAACAAGGAGACAAAGAAACAGCGATTCAACAATGGCAAAAAGCGATTAAAATTAACAATCAATCTGCTGAACCTATTTTAGCTTTAGCTGTAGCTTTATATACTAAAGGAGAACAACAACAGGCTTATCAGTTAGCAGAAACAGCATTAAAGTTAGATATCAAATTTGCTGATTTTCACTGGATGAAAAAGCATTTTTGGGGTCAAAGTATGATTACTGATGCTCAGAAATTTCTATCTACTCCTCAAATGAAAAATTTG
Source organism: Sphaerospermopsis sp. LEGE 08334 (assembly GCF_015207205.1). Classification (NCBI taxonomy): domain Bacteria; kingdom Bacillati; phylum Cyanobacteriota; class Cyanophyceae; order Nostocales; family Aphanizomenonaceae; genus Sphaerospermopsis; species Sphaerospermopsis sp. LEGE 08334. The sequence continues at coordinate 34,916 of NZ_JADEXH010000026.1, forward strand.
TTATCACAGTTGCATTAATATTTACAATTGTCTAATATTCTCGTTCCCATACTCTGTATGGGAATGAATTTATATATGTCCTGATTTCTTGAAACTTCTGACTGCTGACTAATGCTGTATCACCTTTATGTTAAAATATAAAACATAGCTAGATGAGAGGTTAACAACTATGACCCAAGAATTAATAGACCTCAGAAATAGTATTTTACAAGGACGTTATGCAGATGCTCTGGCAATTGTGGACGAGTTAGAAGGAATGAGTAAACAAGCTATTTTGGGCAATATCCAGTCGTATGTAAGGATTTTGTTAATTCATTTAATTAAAAATCAAATCGAACAGCGTTTAACAAATTCTTGGTCTGCATCTATTCGTAATGCTATCCGAGAAATTAAAAAGATCAATATTAAAGATAATAAGAAATCCTATTACATCAATCAAGATGAATGGGAAAATTTGATTGAGGAAGAAGTGATTGAAGATGCGATCGCTGATGCTAGTCTAGAAGTAATGAATGGTATTTATAACCAATTTCAACTAGGCGAAATTATAGATAGAAAACAGTTAATTACAACTGCTTTAAAATTCCTCAATTTAACTTATTCCTATTCACCTAAAGAATTACCTGCTATTGTCGCAGAAACTTTAACTCAGTTACCCGGTGGTGAAGATTGGAAAATAGGAAAAAGGTAAATATAGCAGGAGTCAGGAGTCAGGAGTTCAGGAGGTAAATATTTATCCCTATTCCCTATTCCCTTCTTACTGTCACCTGTCACCTGTCACCTGTCACCTAACCTCTATTCTGACTCCTCTGCACCTGTGACAACAACTCCTCTAAACTCCCTGGTGCGGGAAGACATTTCAACCCTTGACAAACTAAACCCACGCTTCCCTCTGGTAAATCTGATACCGCTTCAAAAACCGTAGTTGGTAGATATTTAGGCATTAATGACTTAATCGGCTCAGTGGTACTACGAATCAATGTACAATTACGATACCAATCTAAAGCAGTAAATAAACTAGGACAACCTTGAGGAGATTCATTCATTACACCTTTAAAGGCGTGTAATCCTGATTCAGCCAAATCAAGATAATGTAAGTTATCAGTAAGTAAAGATAACCTGACTAAATTGGCGATCGCCACCCCATTAGCAGCAGGTGTAGCATTATCCGCAAAACTCCGCTCCCTGATAATTAAATCTTGACTATTATCGCTAGATGTGTTAAAATACCCTCCTAATTCAACACTCCAAAGAAAATCATTAAACTCATCTTGGAGAGCGATCGCTTTTTCCAACCAATCATTATTTTCTAAATCAGCTTGGTGTAAATCCAACAATGCTTTAATAAAAAAAGCATAATCTTCCGATTGAGCTAAAACCGTCGCCTCACCTTCATAATTAAGTCGGTGAAAACGTTCATCCACAAATTGATGATCTAAAATAAACTTAGCCGCTTGAGTTGCTAACTCCAAATAACTAGGTTCTTGGAAAACTTCAGAAGCTCTAGCTAAACCGGAGATCATCAAACTATTCCAAGCTACAATCATCTTAGTATCAGTCACCGCCGGAATGCGACCAGGCCAGTTAGTGATTTTCGCTTCCTGATTATCCCGTGCTGGGGGAAAAGTCGCTAGTGCATCAGGAGTTGCACCATAACGCAAAGTAAACAACTTACTCAAAGCAGTTTCTAAAGTTTCACTTAGTTCACCAGGATGCAATCTTTGTAAAACATTTTTCCCTTCAAAATTCCCATCAGTAGTAACAGTAAACTGTTGTTGTAATTCTGTTAATTCTTCAGGTGTTAAAAGTTGTTGTAATTCCTGATAACTCCAGACATAAAAAGCACCCTCCTCCGGTTCTGCATCTGCGGGGTTAGTGAAGCTATCCGCATCTTGAGCAGCATAAAAATAACCACTAAGTGATGTCATTTCCCGTTGTAACCATTTTACAGTTCCAGCCACCGCCCGCTTGAAAGCTGGTTCTTCAACTCCCGCACTCCACAAATTAGCCAGATATTCTACAATCTGACCATTATCATAAAGCATCTTTTCAAAATGGGGGACAGTCCAAGTTGGGTCAACAGTGTAGCGATGAAAACCACCAGCAACATGATCATAAATACCGCCCAAAGCTAAATCTAAACCCCGTTGAGCAGAAACTTGTAATCCATCATACCGAGATTGATAATTAAACCGAGAACCCCGCAAAACCAACTCACTGTATGGGATCATCGGAAAACTATTACCAACCTGCTTAGGAGTAATGATCCCCGTGCAAACTTCCCAACCTTTTTGTAATAATTCTTGATCAGCTACTTCCTGAATGCCATCATTTTGTAACACCGCAGATGTCAGCAAAGCTTCGAGAATTACAGCTTTTCTTTGACGTAACTCCTCTTTTTCAGTATCGTAGTAATTGCGTAAAGCTTGTAAAACCTGCAAAAAACCCGGACGACCATAGCGGGGATCAACAGGAAAATAAGTACCCGCATAAAAAGGGACTAAATCATCAGGAGAGAGAAAAGCATTAAGAGGCCAACCCCCTTGACCAGTCATCATTTGTAGACTTTGCATATAGATGCTATCAAGGTCAGGTCTTTCTTCTCGGTCTACCTTGATGGGGAGAAAATTGTCATTCATATATTGGGCGATCGCCAAATCAGAAAACGCCTCACCTTCCATCACCGTACACCAGTGACAACTAGAGTAACCAATAGAAAGAAAAATCGGTTTATTTTGCGCCCTTGCAGTTTCCAATGCTTCATCACACCAAGGCCACCAGTCAATCGGGTTTTCAGCGTGTTTGCGGAGATAAAGGCTTTTTGTGTCAGCTAGGCGATTCGTCATAATAAAAGTTTTCCACCATTTTCTGACCAGTCTAGCGTTTTTAAAGTTATTAGTTATTAGTCATTAGTCATTAGTTATTAGTCATTAGTTATTAGTTATTAGTCATTAGTCATTAGTTATTAGTTATTAGTCATTATTTATTTTTACCAAGTCACCAATCACCAATCACCAATCACCAGTCACCAATCACCTTTTATTTGGAAAAACGAATAGTTGAACCGAGAACAGGGGCTGGAATTTCCGATACAGGTGATACAGACTTGCGAGGAATTTGGGTACTGGGGTTTAGTGCTGCGATTAGGTGTAGCAAAAAAGTGATTAAAGCAGCTTGCATAAGTCTTTCGAGCATAGCACTCCTCTCTTGAAAAATAGCATTTAAATTTAGATTGGTTAATCTAAATACACCACATAGTCCCGATTTACCGGATTTGAAAAATATGTCCGGAAAATTAACCAGGTTCAGGTTAAAAATTGTGAAAAAATTTACTAAGACCTGAAAAAGAATTTCGACCAAATAATATAGATTCGCCAACACAAGGCAAGCTAAAGTTATAGGTCAATAAATAGGCACGCAGACAGCTAGTGTCAGAATGTAAATTAATCATCTGTTAATGATGATTAACTTTTGAATTCTCCCGCTTTTGACATCGCCACAATTTTTGAGACTGCTATCAGCCGCTAAAAGTGCCTGTTAAAAAAAATTTTGGCGATGAGATATTTGATTCTAGAGTATTGCTATTGAAAAATCTGTTTGCTCAGAGCAGATGATTAGGAGATCAAAAATTTATCTGTTATTGTCGAGATATCCAAATTTGACAATCAACACAATCAGCCTCTCTCATAGATAGAATAAATAACAAATAGATACAAATACGCTCAATGATTCCTATCGTTATTGAACAATCGGGTCGAGGCGAACGCGCCTTTGATATCTACTCACGACTGTTACGTGAGCGGATCATTTTTTTGGGACAACAGGTGGATAGCAGTCTAGCTAACCTGATAGTTGCCCAATTGTTGTTTTTAGATTCTGAAGACCCGGAGAAAGACATTTATATGTATATCAACTCTCCTGGTGGTTCAGTGACGGCGGGGATGGGCATTTTTGACACCATGAAAAATATCCGCCCCGATGTCTGTACCATTTGTACTGGACTAGCAGCCAGTATGGGCGCTTTCCTATTGAGTGCGGGTACAAAAGGTAAACGGATGAGTCTACCTCATTCACGGATTATGATTCACCAACCTTTAGGCGGCGCTCAAGGACAAGCTACCGATATTGAAATTCAGGCACGGGAAATTTTATACCACAAGCGCAAGCTGAATGAGTATTTAGCCGAACACACTGGTCAGCCTTTTGAGCGTATTGCCGAAGATACAGAACGCGACTTTTTCATGTCTCCAGAAGAAGCCAAAGAATACGGTTTAATCGACCAAGTGATTGATCGTCACTCCGCAGGTAGCCGTCCAATGGTTGTAGTGTAGGTGACAGGTGACAGTGAACAGGTGACAGGTGACAGGTGACAGGTGACAGTAAGCAAGGGAAGCAGGGGAGGCAAGGAGAGAATATTAACTGTTGCCTCTTGCCTCTTGCCTTTTGCCTTCTGTTCCCTGTTCCCTGTTCCCTGTTCCCTGTTCCCTGTTCCCTGTTCCCTTATCTTAAAATCCAGCTATGGGATCAGGTTGAGCTTTGAGGTAGTTGAGAAAATCGAGTAATTCTTCCTCACTCAGTAAAGAACGCCCCAGTTTACCGTAAGTTTTCTTGAGATGTTCTCTTCCCTGTTCTTTTGTCCAGCCCAAGCGTTCTATTTGGACATCAGTTTGAGCAATGACATCAGATAAATTAACTGGTTCGCTTTTTCTCCTGGTTTTGCCTATCCCTGAGCGCAAACCAGTATCTTCAACAGAAGAATAACTACGTGGAGTAAATGGGGTGACATTACTAGGAGGAATTTCTGGTAAAGATTGAAGTTCAAGTTCGGGATTAGATACTAGATTCAGGTTAGGCCCTGAGGTATCAACTTTTTCTTCTGTGGGAGTAGTTTCAGAAAAACTTTGATCTAAAGTTTGGTTGTAGGTATGGTTTTTATTGTTGTTGGCCAGTGACGATGGACTACTAACAACATCACCAGTGCTAGGGATAGACTCATTGAAAACTGTGGTAGTTTTTGGGGAAGGATTCACGGTTACAGGGGAAACAGGTTCTGGGGAAACAGAAACAGCAGCATTTTCCCTGGTTGTATTTGTGATTCCCAAAACCATCAGCGCCCGATTTCTAGCTTGGTCTTCAGCAGTTTCCACAGTGTCTGCTCCCGCCATAGCAGTGGCACGGGTGACACCTTCAATTTGTAGACTGACTCGGACGATATATTTACCTTGAAAAATCTCTACTAATTCAGAAATAATACTTCCGTGAGGATATAATCTCTGGAACTGAGCCAACATCATATTTCCACCCATCTCAATCTGTTTTACTTTATTTGTACTTTGTAGATTTGTTTGATTTTATATAGATATTTAACTACTTGGTAATTCCTGATAGCCAAGCGTGGCGAAGCCATACGCCTGACTCTTGAATCTTGACTCCTGTAAGGGCGAAGCATTCGGGCGATAAATTATCAAGTTTTGTCCAAGGTTGTTTTCCCAATGCTTCGCCCCTACGACTTTTTGCGCTATGATCATCAGTCACGATTGTAGCAGCAACTAATTGGTGCATAATTTGCAGCAAATTTTAGCTACTGCTGACTGAATCAGGTGTCTTCCTTTCAATGCTATACTAATCACCCAACTAGATATCTAGAAGTATTTTCTGGAAGTGCGCTCTAAATCTACAATAATAAAGATAAGGTTCGCCCTCATTGCTTGTTCAGCTGCTTACCTGATTGTTACCGATTCTACAGAGGGGAAAATTAGGTTAATCGGCTGTGTCTCCTAGTTAAAACTCAGATTCTCATGGTAGTACCTGTTGAAATCTAGACAATCAAACATCTGTTACTTGCCTTTTGTATCAGCTAGTGGAAATTGAAGAGTTCTCTAAACCAAATCTCTCAAAATTTCATTGCGTAATTATCAGGTGGAAATCGAGTATCAGGAGTGCTGTGTAAGATTGGTTAGGTGAAGAAGGTTGAACCCAAGTGAATTCTGGTCGTGCAGTGAGAATTCCGAGCAGAGCCTCGCTCTGAAAGGAACTTGTGCTGCCTTGTCTTATCTACGAGAGACCACTCTAGGGTAATTCGTTGGCAACAAGTGTCTGTTGGCTGTGAGGAGATACAGAGCTAACAACTGAACTCAAAATTTTACCTAAATATACTTAAATTTGCTCAAATTTAAGTAAACAAGGTTTTGAAAAAGGTAAATTAGTTCATCTAAAATACCTTTTAGGCGATAACCAAGCCGGAAAATCCTAAAATTCTAAGGTAGGGCAAGCTTTGTCCAAACCAAAAGCCTGTGGATTAAGTAAGTGCCGTCACTCTTAAGTAAAGCAGGAAGCTAACTGCAAGTCTTTAAGTAGATTTGAGTAAGTTTAGTAAAGCGGAAGAACCAGATTACACGAAAAATGATGTTTTGACCAAAGGTCGGTTCACTGCATGGAATTTTCAATCGCTACACTTCTTGCCAATTTTACTGATGATAAATTGGTAGCTCGGAAGGTTTTGGAAAAAAAACTGGGTTGTGAAGATGAAGATAGTTTGGAAAAACTTCACATTGCTTTGGAGGTGCTGGAAAAAATTGGATTGTTAGTCAAAGAACGGGGTAAGTATCGTCGTGTATCAGAAGAGGGGCTGATTGAAGCGAAACTCCGCTGTTCTAGTAAGGGGTTTTGTTTTGCAATTCAGGATGTGGAAGGCTCGGAGGATATTTATATCCGGGAAAGCCATCTCAGTAATGCCTGGAATGGCGATCGCGTTTTGGTGAGAGTTCTAAAAGAAGGTAGTCGTCGCCGTTCTCCTGAAGGTGAGGTAAAGTTGATTCTGGAGCGTTCTAATCACACTTTACTAGCACGGATTAAGCAAGTAGAAGGGGGTTTCCGTGCTGTACCTTTGGATGATCGTTTGCTGTTTGAATTGAAACTGCTCACCAATGGCATTAACTTAGAAGCAGCTATCGACCACTTAGCTCATGTGGAAGTCTTGCGTTATCCCTTAGCTCAATATCCACCCTTGGGGCGGGTGGTACAAATTCTGGGTAGCGATGCTGAAGCCGCTGCTGATATAGACTTGGTAACGTGTAAACACGATTTATCTCGGACTTTTACAGAAAATGTCTTGGATGCAGCCGCGAAATTATCTAAAAAGCTGCTGAAAGCAGATTTAAAAGATCGCGTAGATTTACGGGATTTGTTTACTCTGACGATAGAAGGGGTAAACGGTGACGATAGAGTAGTAGAAAATGCTTTTAGCTTGGAGAAAAACCCCAGTCAACCCTGGCGGTTAATTGTTCATATTACTGATTTATCTCACTTTATTCAGGCTGACGAGATATTAGATAGAGAAGCACTCAAGCGGGGCAGGTCAGTGTATCTCGGAGATTTAATTTTGCCGATGTTACCTGATGCGGTAGGGGAACGTTGTTCATTGATACCGGACAGCGATCGCCTCACTCTCTCTTTTGTGATCACCATTGATCCTCAGTTGGGAGAAGTGATTGAGTGGGAAATTCAACCGAGTGTGATTAATGTTGATACGGCTGTAAGCAAAGACCAAGCTGAAGCAATACTCAATGGTGAATCAACAAAAGCATCTGTTGAAAGTACAGAGATATTACGTGATTTGGCAATTTTGGCGACAACAGTCAAACAAGCTCGCTTATCTCGCGGTAGCTTGCAGTTGAATCTACCACCTAGCCAAAATCCTTATCATGATGAAGGTAATATGGGGGCGGTAGTACCTCATGACTCACCAGTGCGATCGCTCTTAACAGAGTTTGTACTGATGGTAAATGAACTAATGGCAGATCACCTCAGCGCCTTGGGAGTTCCCGCTATTTGGCGAGTTCAAGGTACACCGGATTCAGAAGATGTCCAAGAAATGCTGAAACTGGCAATTAATTTAGGTGTGGAATTAACTCTTGATCCAGAGTTAGAAATTCAACCCCTAGATTATCAGCAATTAACCGGTATTTTCGCTGAATCACCATCTGAGCAAGTTCTCACCTACCTGCTGCAAGATACTCTTAAACCTGCTATGTACAGCACCACCAAAGGATCTCACTTTGGTTTAGCACTGCCACAGTATCTTCACATAAGCTCACCCTTGCGGCGTTACCCAGATTTACTTATGCAAAGGGTATATCATGCCTTATTGGAATATGGGCGCGATCGCCGCAACACCCGTGTTAAAGAGCGTGTTAACCTGCGTCACTCTTCTTCTCATTTGGAAATTAACTGGAACGTTCTCCCACCAGAACTACAACAAGAACTACAAAGCGATTTAAATAGAGTCCTTGTCCAGATTAATGACCGAGAAAAAGAAGTTCAAGAAGCTGAAGCCGATTTAGCTGGACTACAAAAAGCCCAACTGATGAAACAGCGCATCGGTCAAGTTTTTCCCGGTGTGATTACAGGCGTTCAATCCTACGGTTTCTTTGTAGAAATCGAAGTTCCAGCTACAGAGTCAGAAATAGGCTCTCAACTGAGTACACCTTTGCGGGTAGAAGGATTAGTACACGTCAGTTCACTAAAAGATGATTGGTATGAATATCGAGCTAGACAACAAGCACTATTTGGGCGAAAAAATCGCGCTTCCTATAGATTAGGCGATCGCGTCTCCGTACAAGTCAAAAGTGTAGACTACTACCGTCAACAAATTGATTTAGTCACAGTTGGCGCTGATGGTATGGTCAAAGGATCAGGAATAAGTGTGGCTAATGAAGATGGCACAGATATTTACTTACCAAATCACATCAAATCTTTTGATTTAGATCCCTACAGTGAAGATGAATGAAGAGAAGTCAGAATACCCCATGCCTGTTCGTCGTAGATGTGCCGTAGGCATAGTCAGGGGTAACAACCGCGCGACAATTTTTTCTTTTCTTCACGGATAAATCCGGGGGCTTTAAACCCCGATTCATCCACCAGTTACACAGAATTCATTCTGACTCCTGACTCCTGACTCCTGAATTCTTCTTTGGTAAATTTTCTGGGTATTTTCGTGTCCAATAACAGTAAACCACTGATTTTAGGCGTATCAGGTGCATCCGGCCTGATTTACGCCATTCGCGCTCTTAAATTTCTTTTAGAAGCTGAATATAAAATTGAACTGGTTGCATCTAAATCAACTTACATGGTTTGGCAAGCAGAGCAAAATATCCGAATGCCAGCAGATCCCGAAGCACAAGAGCAATTTTGGCGAAATCAAGCCGGAGTAACCCTATCTGGTCAACTACGCTGTCATCCTTGGAGTGATGTTGGTGCTGGTATTGCTAGTGGTTCGTTCAAAACTTTGGGGATGATCATCATTCCCTGTAGCATGAGTACAGTAGCTAAACTAGCAGTGGGTTTAAGTTCAGACTTACTAGAACGGGCAGCAGATGTACAGATTAAAGAAGGGCGTAAACTGGTGATTGTTCCCAGAGAAACGCCTTTTAGCCTGATTCACCTGCGGAACTTAACAACTTTAGCAGAAACAGGAGTTAGAGTTGTTCCCGCCATTCCCGCCTGGTATCACAACCCCCAAACAGTTGAAGATTTAGTTGATTTTGTCGTAGCCCGTGCTTTAGATCAACTAGATATTGATTGTATTCCCATTCAACGCTGGGAAGGTCATCTTTAAGGGGACTGGGGACTCTCACAGGGGTAGGTTTTTAATATTATCTGTTAAGGCACGACAAGGAAGATAAGGAGGGAACGTAGACAAGGAAGATTTTATACAAAAAATGGTCTGTTGAGCGTCGCTTTTTGTTACCAATTGTACATTATTTGTACGGATTTCCGCCCTTGTCCACTGTCCTTCCTTGTCCTCCAAGTCTTGCCCTCACGACAATGTAAAATACCTACCCTTGTGAGGACTGGGGACTGGTGATTGGATAAAAATGACTAATAACTAATAACTAATGACGAATAACTAATAACTAATAACTAATAACTAATAACAAAAATGGCTGGAACTCGTGTAATTTTATTGGTAGTGGTGCTGGGGGGACTAACACTATTGTTAGTTCAAAATTTTTCTCCTGCCCTCCCCTTAGTATTTTTGGGGATGCGGACTCAACCATTACCACTGGCTTTATGGATTTTATTTAGCATTGCTGCTGGTGGTGTAACATCTTTTTTAATTACCACTTTGTTTAAATTTACTAATTATTTTACTCCACAGGCATCGGCATCCAAATCAACGACAACAGCACCCCGTGTTAAAACCAGTGCCAGGGAAGAAACTATACCACCACCTACCAGTCCACGCAGGTCAGTTGATGAAACAGATTACACTACCAGTAACGCATTTGATGATTGGGAAACAGATCCCAATCAAGGTGATGATTGGGATTTTGCAGAACCAGCACAGACACCAAGCCCGAAAACCTACCCAAATCAGCAAGCACCTAAAAATGTATCTCGACCTGATTCAGTTTACTCCTACAGTTCTCAATCACCGAAAAATACTGGTGTAGGAAAAACCGAATCAATTTATGATGCTGATTACCGAGTAATTATCCCTCCTTATCAACCCCCAACTACTGATCAAAGTGATGATGATTGGGGTTTTTTTGAAGATGAAGAGGAAGATTTTGAAGATGACAATAAACGCCCTCGCTAGTAAGTTTATGATACAGAAATTTGTGATTCGGTCTGCTTTAACCCAGATTCTGTATTTCAAAAAGTAGCATAATTAAATGACATAAACTGTCAATTAAAACTTATGCTTTTAACGACCACGTAACAGTGGAAAACAAAATTATGAACGCAAAAAGTTAAGCTTTTATTGTGTTTTAAAAGCTATTTCAACAACCATATTTAAGTAGTAGTGCAAAATACATTTTATATTTGGGAGAGGGAACAGGTAAGAAGAGTTTCGGTATGTACTGGGTTTTGTTCAATCATCAAATAGGAGTCCTATATATCCAAGAAAATGAAAGGGGTAGAGGAAGTAGGGTTTAGTGTGTAGGGGTTTCCGCCTCTTTCCTATAAAATGTAAAAGTTATTAATTGGAGTCAAGAGACTGGTGAGTAAGTTATGAGTAATTTATTAAGAGGAGTCAACCTGTATTTAATTGGGATGATGGGTGTTGGTAAAACCACAGTTGGGCGGTTACTGGCTCAGGAATTGGGTTATGGTTTTATAGATACTGATGATGTCATAGTTAAAGCTGCTGGTAAGTCCATTAATGATATATTTACTGATGAAGGTGAAGCGGCGTTTCGGCAGTTGGAAAGTGATGTGTTAGCTCAGGTTTGTGCTTATACTAAATTAACTATAGCTACTGGTGGGGGTATTGTCCTGCGACAAGAAAACTGGAGTTATCTACATCATGGGTTGATAGTTTGGTTAGATTGCAGCGTGGAAACAATTTTTCACAGGTTGTTAGAAGACACTACAAGACCACTTTTACAAGATTCTAATCCTGAAAGTAAATTGCGATCGCTCCTTGAACAACGTCAACCGCTTTACTCCCAAGCTGACTTACATATTACCATCACCCAGGAGCAAACCCCAGAACAAATTGTGGCAAGCATACTAGCAGCAATACCTAGTGTTCTCAAAACTCAAGATGTTCAACATCAAAATTGATCTGAGGAAATTTTGTGAGACTTGTGATCAAGGGATAGATCCCCGACTTCTTTAAGAAGTCTGGGATCTAGAAATCAAGTTTTTGCTTATGTAACAATCTTGTATTCTTAGTTTGTACAATCCAAAATTTAAAATCTCAAATCTAAAATTGGAAGATCCTGAAAATGATTAACGATACCGAGTATATCAGGCAAGCGGAAGCTAATCGCGTCGAAATTCTCAGCGAAGCACTACCTTACATTCAAAAATTCTCAGGTCGTACCGTGGTTGTGAAATACGGAGGTGCGGCCATGAAAGATAGCACCCTCAAAGATAAAGTTATCCGTGACATTGTATTTTTATCCTGTGTAGGCTTGCGACCAATTTTAGTACATGGTGGTGGACCAGAAATTAACAGTTGGTTGGGTAAACTAGGAATTGAAGCTCAGTTTAAAAATGGGTTGCGTGTCACCGATGCACCAACAATGGATGTGGTAGAAATGGTGCTAGTCGGCCGAGTCAATAAAGAAATTGTCGCTTTGATTAACCAAGCTGGGGGTATGGCCGTGGGACTGTGCGGTAAAGATGGTAATTTAATTACTGCTCGTCCTCAAGGTGATGAAGGTATTGGTTTTGTGGGGGAAGTCAGTAATGTTAACATCAAGATTTTAGAAACTCTCGCCAGTAATGGTTATATTCCAGTAGTTTCTAGCGTTGCTGCTGATGATAACGGACAAGCTTATAATATTAATGCTGATACCGTAGCGGGAGAAATAGCAGCTGCTTTAGGAGCAGAAAAGTTAATTTTACTCACAGATACACGGGGTATTTTAACAGATTACAAGGACCAATCTACCTTGATTCCTAAAGTAGATATTCCTGAAGCGCGTCAATTGATTAACGATGGTATAGTTAGTGGAGGGATGATTCCTAAAGTAACTTGTTGTGTGCGATCGCTCGCTCAAGGAGTCAAAGCTGCACATATCATTGATGGTCGCATTCCTCACGCATTATTGTTAGAAATTTTTACAGATGTGGGAATTGGTACAATGATTTTAGGTTCTCAAGTTAAATGATAAATTGGTGATTGGTGATTGGTGATTGGTGATTGGTGATTGGTGATTGGTGATTGGTGATTGGTGATTGGTGATTGGTGATTGGTGATTGGTGATTGGTGATTGGTGATTGGTGATTGGTGATTGGTGATTGGTGATTGGTGATTGGTGATTGGTGATTGGTGATTGGTGATTGGTGATTGGTGATTGGTGATTGGTGATTGGTGATTGGTGATTGGTGATTGGTGATTGGTGATTGGTGATTGGTGATTGGTGATTGGGAGAATTAACTAATAACTAATTACTGATAACTAATGACCAATAACTAATGACAAATAACAAATGACAGATGACAAATGAAAAATGACTACAGAAAGTTTAGAAATTGCGAAAAATCGTTACATTGCTGGAAAAGTAGCTTTTGAAAATGGACAATATCGGGAGTCTGTAGAAAACTTAGAAAAAGCTAGTTCCTTATTAGCAAAGAATACACGCTTTGGAGGTGAAGTAGACATTTGGTTGGTGAATGCTTATGAAGCTGCGGGACGTTCAGAAGAGGCGATCGCACTTTGTCAACAACTCACCCGTCATCCCCATTATGAAACCAGATCACAAGCCAAAAGATTAGTATATATTTTAAAAGCACCCAAACTCAAACGCCCAAAAGAATGGATGACAGAAATTCCCGATTTTGGTAATATTGGGGAAAACGAAGCTAAAACAGTCATCATCGCAAAACCCAAAAAAACCACAAAACAAAAAACCCCAGAACCAGAATACATTGATCTCAGTCAAGTCAATACAAAAGATAATCGTTTTATTTGGGTAGCTTTAATTGCAGTCGCTTTAACAATTTCCTATTTAGTTTGGTTAAGTGTATGAGTAGGGGACTGGGGACAGTGAATAGGTGACAGGTGAGTGAATAGGTGACAGGTGACAGGTGACAGTAAAAAGGTAAATTTAGAAAAAACAAGTTTATGAATATTTTGCATCTTCTGAATATTATGAATATAGATAATTTCCCGAAAACCGGATTTCATTTAATATTAATAAAAACAGCAAAATTAGTTTTTAAAAACATCATCAACTTAAAAACCTCCAAAAAACTATTTTCAGTTTTCCTAATTTTGGCATCTTTAACATTATCTGGATGTGTACAATATGATTTAGGAATTAACTTTAATCATACCAACAACGGCGAATTAGTACAACATATTAAATTACCAGAAACAGTCATCAGTTTTAGCGGTGATTATATTTCCGAATGGTCAAAAACTTTAGAACGTCGTGCTAGAAAACTATCAGGTTCAGTAAAACGCATTTCTCCCGAAGAAATTATTGTCAAAATACCCTTTACCAATGGAAAGGAACTACAAGAAAAATTTAGCGTTTTTTTCAACTATCCCACTACTCAAAAACTTGATAAAGTTGAAACAGATGAATTACCAAATATAGCATCTAACTTAATTGTACAGGATAATAACTTCTTACTTGTATCAAGAAACCACTTAATCTATGATTTAGATTTGCGTTCTCTTGCTGCACTTACCAGTAAAGGAAACAGCTTCAAAGTTACAGATTCAATTATTGATTTAGATTTTAGCTTACAGACACCTTGGGGAGTTAAGAATATTCAACAAACTGAAAATATTCTCCAACCAGAAAAGAAAGGTAAACAAATGGTATGGAAACTCAAACCAGGTGAGTTAAATCATATAGAAGTCGTGTTTTGGACTCCTAACTTCCTGGGTATTGGTACATTAATAATCATCCTGTTTGTTTGGGGTGGTTATTATGTGCGATATACATTATTAGAATCAGGATTTTCAGAATAAAAAACGCAGATTTTTTGAATTGGGATTTACAGGATTTTTTCTTTGCTTCTTTGCTTTGCGTCTTTGCGTCTTTGCGTCTTTGCGTGAGGAAATAGATAAATTTTGTCTGAATCAGGATATCCAGGATTTTAGGATGTATAGGATGTGAGCGATCGCATATTTTTTTAGTTTTCGACTTGACAAACTGCAAGTTTGGTTGTACACTTATGTTATGAGTGGAAATCTGTGGGCGCAATATATATAGGGTTTTTAACAGCCTGGGTTGAGATTTTCGGAACGCGGATGAACGCAGATAGACGCAGATGGTGAGGATGAAAACAGAAAATCTCTCTAAAACCTTTTACCTTCGTTTCTTCGTGTTCTTCGTGGTTTATTCTTCTGTCACTTGTGCGTAACCAACTATCATCAAATAACATCCTGAAAATCCTATAATCCTGATTCAGACAAGATGCTATCATCAAGTAATATATTTAAACCAAAAATTATGAAATTATGAACGTTCAACTTGTTGATTATCTAGTAGAAATTGTTGCTAAACTCACACTGGAAGAACAACAGCTTTTTCAAGAAAAGTTAAATAGTCAGGATTATACCTTACCAAACCCAAAAAAGCGGAAAGTTGATATTAACGCTGTGCGTAGTATCTGTAATCAGATTAGAAATTTACCTATGCTTGATCCTAGAACACCTGATGAAATTATTGGTTATAACGAGTTGGGGATTTTTGAATAATGGTGATTGACACTTCTGCTATTATGGCTATTATTTATGGTGAACCTGAAGAATTGATATTTATTGAACTTATTAACGATACAGAAGAATGTTTACTTTCTTCACCCAGCTATGTTGAAGCATCTATAGTTTTAGTTACTAAACATGGTCAACAGGGTATAGAAAATTTGAATTTATTAATTGCAGCATTGTCTATAACTATTGTACCTTTTACTGTAGAACAGGCACAATTAGCTAGTGAAGCGTTTTTGAAGTTCGGAAAAGGTCGTCATCCTGCAAAATTGAATATGGGAGATTGTTTTTCCTATGCTTTAGCAAAATCTACAAATCAACCTTTATTATTCAAAGGAAATGACTTTATTCACACTGATGTTGCTCAAGTTAATTATTGATTAATTTATCTTGAATAAAGAGGATATCCTGATGCTGAAAATCTGCGTTTATTCGCGTTTATCTGCGTTCTTATCCTGTACATCCTCAAATCCTGGATATCCTGATTCAGAAAATAAAACTCCCTTGGATTATTCTCAAGACTATCATAACACAACCGTCTCAGAAGTCAATACCCTTGAAAATACGTTGAGTCATTCGCAACCATTCTCAATAATTTGAGGGTAAAAAACGGTGTTGAAACTTTTTTGGGAAAATGGGGTTAAGAATTGTTAAGGTGCTGACGTTAAGACGCTAAGAAATAAAACATCAGTGTTATGAAATTAGCGAGTATATTATTGTATATATTATAAATATCAAAGTATCTACCCCAAACAATGAATCAGATATGTTGTCTCAACCCAGACTGTCATAATCCACCCGTACCAGATACGACAAAGTTTTGTCCTAATTGTGGTGTTCCTTTGGTTATCCTCAGAAACCGTTATCGTCCTGTTAAACCTTTGGGTGGTGGTGGTTTTGGGAAGACTTATTTAGCTGAAGATATTGATAAATTAAATGAGAAGTGTGTTATTAAACAATTTGCACCCCAAACTCAAAATACCTACGCTTTAAAAAAAGCCAAGGAGTTATTTGAGCAAGAAGCAATACAACTAAAAGACCTGAAACATCCTCAAATTCCCCAATTACAAGCTTATTTTGATGAGGATGATTGTTTATATTTAATTCAAGATTTTATTGAAGGTGAGAATTTATTAATTGAGTTAGCAAATCAAGGAACTTTTAACGAACAAAAAATCCGGGATTTGTTACTTGATTTATTACCAGTTTTGCAAATAGTCCATAGTAATAATATTATTCACCGCGACATCAAACCAGAAAATATTATGCGTCGTCGCAGTGATGGGAAATTATTTTTAATTGATTTTGGTGCTTCTAAACAACTCCAGGGAACAATGAGACCAGGTACGGTAATTGGGAGTTATGGTTATGCTTCCCTGGAACAAATGGAAGATAGAGAAGTGTATCCAGCGAGTGATTTATTTAGTTTGGGTGCAAGTTGTTTTCATTTAATGACTAGGGTGCATCCTTGGGAGTTATGGAAAAAACAAGGTTATGGTTGGGTGGAAAAATGGCGTGTTCATTTACAGCAATCTGTGAGTTTAGAATTAGGAGAAGTTATAGATAACCTATTAAAAGTAGAATATCAAAACCGTTATCAGTCAGCAGGGGAAATTTTACAGGTTTTACAAACTCCACCACCTTCACCACAGCAAAATGTACAACCAATAATCACACCAGCACCAACAGTTGTCCCACCAACAGTTACACCAAACTTACCATTACAACAAAATGTACAACCGATAGTTAAATCACCACCACCTCCTGCTTCAATTCCCACACCACCAACTCCAAAACCCAAACAAACTCTCATCTATATAATCTGGCTTTTGATAATATGTTTATTTTCAGGATTGTTAGGATATCTAAGTCAAACACCTATTGAAAATAATACTCATTCTGATGGTGTAAGTGCTGTAGCTGGTGCAAGTGCTGTAGCCATCAGCCCCAATGGTCAGACTTTGATCAGTGGCAGTGATGACAAGACTATCAAAATCTGGAATTTGCCAACGAGAAAATTGAAATCTACCCTGACTGGTCATTCTTCCTCGATTACTTACCTAGCCCTCACCCCCGATGCTAGGACTTTAGTCAGTGCAAGTTGGGACGACACTATCAAAATCTGGAACTTGCCAACGGGAAAATTGAAATCTACTCTCACTGGTCATTCTGAGAAAGTTCGTACCCTAGCTATTAGCCCCGATGGTAATACTTTGGTCAGCGGAAGTGATGACAATATCAAAATTTGGCGGTTGGAATAGTCTGAATCAGGATAACCAGGATTTTAGGATGTACAGGATGGTTTTTGAAGATTGATCTAAATTTTCAGAAATTGTATTTTGTCAGAATCAGGATAACCAGGATTTGAGGATGTACAGGATAAGAACGCAGATAAACGCAGATAAACGCAGATAGTGAGAATCAGGACAACTAACATTTATGGATGTAGAGAATGAAAACAGAAAATCTCTCTGAAACCTCTTCCCTTCGTGTCCTTTGCGTTCTTTGCGGTTCGTTCTTTAGTGACTTGTGCGTAACCAACCATCATTAAATAACATCCTGAAAATCCTGTAATCCTGGACATTATCTCGACTTCGCTCGATAACCACCTGATTCAGACAAAAAAATCTTGACTTTTGACTTTTGACTTCCCGCAAGGGTGTTCTGATTCAGACAAAAAACAGTTATACTCAAATCAGAGACGCTAAAACTGCATTTCCAGTCTGGAGACTGGGAACGAGGAAAACAAGGAAATCAAATTATGAGTATAGTATCCTTAGAAATACCAGAAGAAATATTCATCACTCTCAAAGAAACACCTGAAAACTTATCAAGAGAGTTACCAATTTTAGCCGCAGTGAAACTTTTTGAACTGGGTAAACTCTCATCAGGGAGAGCAGCACAATTAGCGGGAATTTCGCGGGTAGAATTTTTAACAATTTTAGGACGTTATCAAGTATCACCATTTTCCTTGACGGCTGAACAATTAGAACAAGATGTTAACAATGCTTAATTCTTCAGTGCTTAATTCTTCAGTCATAGTCAATACTTCACCTCTGTTGTATCTTCATCAAGTTGGACATTTAGAGCTACTACAAAAGCTGTATAGTGAGATTTTAACACCTCCTGCGGTGATTGAAGAATTAGCAGTTGGTAAAAAGCAAGGAATTAATGTACCAGACATTCATTCTATTGATTGGATTTTAATTACTCCGGTAAAATCAATTAGTTTAATTCCTGCTATTATAGATTTGGGACAAGGTGAAGCAGAAGTATTAGGTTTAGGTTTAGAAAAACCTGGCAGTTTGTTAATTTTTGATGATCAATTAGCTCGACGTATTGCTAATATACACAAATTAAAATACACGGGAACATTAGGTGTTTTAGTAAAAGCTAAAAAATTAGGTTACTTATCTTCTATTGCTCCTGTGATTGCTATGTTGAAACAACAAGGAATGTGGTTAAATGATAGCATTATTAATGATGTTCTCAGATTAGCTGGAGAATCTTTCTAAAAATAGAAATACAAAAAATCATGCCCACAATAATTAATCAATCCCTCACCTTAACAGAATTTCTCAAACTCCCAGAAACCAAACCGGTGAGAGAATATATCAACGGAGAAATTATCACTAAACCCATACCCAAAGGAAAACATAGCCGCTTACAATTAAGACTATGCAATACTATTAACGATATCACCGAATCTGAAAAAATCGCCTATGCTTTTCCTGAGTTGCGTTGTAGTTTTGGAGTGCGTTCTGTAGTTCCTGATATCGCGGTTTTGAAATGGTCAAATATTCCCTTTACTGCTGAAGGTGAAGTCCCTAATGATTTTTTCATTCCTCCAGATTGGACTATTGAAATTCTCTCACCTGAACAAAATTCAAATCGGGTGATAGATAATATTTTATATTGTTTAAATCATGGTTGTTTGTTAGGTTGGTTAATAGATCCTGAAGATCGTTCTATTTTGGTTTTTCGTCCCCAACAACAACCAGAATTATTCAGAGGTGATCAACAATTACCAATTTTAGAAGAAATCAATTTACAATTAACAGTTAATCAAATATTTGCCTGGTTAAAAATGGAAGGTTAAAGAATATCCAAATTGTTTCTGATTTCAACATTGAAAATCTGGTAAATCCTAATTCACATCACCTATAAATAAATCTATGATTCTACAAACGCAACCCATCCAAAAAACACCCCTTGTCACCTGGGAACCACTTCCCGCTGATTTTATTTTACCTGACGACCCAGTGGAAAATATTCAACAACCGCCTTTAGCTGCTGCACTCACCGACGCTTTAGGTGCAGCAGGACGCATCCTCCCACAAATGCTGATTGGCTCTAATTTTGGGCTTGTAGCTACATTAAACAAAAAAATCATCGTCAACGCCCCCGACTGGTTTTATGTGCCACAGGTGCATCCTGTCGCTGCTGATGTGGTACGTCGCAGTTATACCCCCAACCTCGAAGGAGAAGCGGTAGCTGTGGTGATGGAATTTCTTTCTGATACCGAAGGTGGAGAATTATCAGTACGTTCCACACCACCTTATGGAAAGCTGTATTTTTACGAACACATTCTCCAAGTTCCCACTTATGTCACTTATGATCCCTATGAACCCAGTTTAGAAGTACGTTGTTTGCAAAATGGAGAATACAACAAACAAAAAGCAGACCCTAATGGACGTTTTTGGATTCCTGAACTCTCACTATTTTTAGGAATTTGGCCAGGTGAAAGATTATGTCAAACCATGAACTGGTTGCGGTGGTGGGATAGTGACGGAAATTTGCTGCTGTGGAGTAGTGAACAAGCTGAACAGGAACGTCAACGTGCAGATTTATTAGCAGCTAAGTTACGAGAACTAAGTATTGATCCGAACACAATTGTATAATTACTATTCCCTGTCACCTGTCACCTGTCACCTATTCTTTAAGGTGACAAACGTTCTATTTTCCAACTTCCATCATCCCACCGAGAATAAAGCAACCGATCATGTAACCTGCTAGAACGTCCCTGCCAAAATTCAATCTCCTGGGGAATAATCCGAAAACCACCCCAGTGAGGTGGTCTAGGAACTTCCTGATTTTCATATTTACGCTGGAAATCCTGTAATTGTGCTTCTAAAACTTCCCGACTAGGAATTACTTCACTTTGATTAGAAGCCCACGCGCCCAAACGACTATTATGAGGACGTACTTCAAAATATCCATCCGATTCTTCAGCAGAAATCTTTTCTACACATCCCACAATTCTCACTTGTCGTTCTAATTCTGCCCACCAAAATACTAACGCAGCTTGAGGATTGGCTGTTATTTCTTGTCCTTTGTGACTGTTGTAGTTGGTAAATAAAACAAAGCCCCTTTCATCAAAATCTTTTAATAAGACCATTCTGGCTGAAGGTTTACCATCAGGGGTAGATGTAGCCAAAGTCATGGCGTTAGGTTCTAATAATTTTGCTTCTAGAGCCTGATCAAACCATAATTTAAATTGTATAAAAGGATTAGGGTTAACTTCTGTTTCATTCAAATCTTGCAAAGTGTAGTCTTTACGAAGGTCAGCAATATTTTTATCCATTGGTAATGGGTAATTGGTAATTGGTAATTGGTAATTGGTAATTATCATACATTTTATAACCTATTCCCCATTCCCTATTACCTATTCCCTATTCCCTAAGATTAAATCAAATGCGCCGTTCAGCCTCTTTACAAACTCTGCTAATTTATGGTCTGAGTGGCCCGATTATCGCTCTCAATGTCTGGCTACTGTCTCTGCTGTTTGGTTATTTCCAGCATCCAATTACTATTCTGAGTATTGCGGCAATTTTGGCGTTTTTGCTGAATTACCCGGTTAAATTATTGGAAAGGTTTAGATTTACTCGCACTCAGGCAGTGATCATAGTTTTAATCTTCACTTTAGCTTTGTTGATTATTTTGGGTTTTACCCTTGTACCGATGGTAATTGACCAAACAATCCAACTTTTAAACAAAATTCCTGATTGGTTAGCCTCCAGTCAAGACAACCTGGAAAATTTGCAAATGTTAGCACGTCAGAAACGTATAAAACTTGACCTAAGTTTAGTAACTGAGCAAATTAATGCTGGTGTGCAGAACATTCTACAACAGATAGCTTCTGGTGCGGTGGGATTTGCGGGAACGTTGTTATCGGCGTTGCTGAATATAGTGTTAGTAATTGTACTAGCTTTTTATATGCTGCTATATGGCGATCGCCTGTGGTATGGTTTAATTAATCTCCTGCCATCTTATATTGGCATCCCCTTCAGCAAGTCCTTACAATTAAATTTTCAGAACTTTTTCCTTAGCCAATTATTACTGGCACTGTTTATGGTGGTAGCCCTGACACCGATTTTCTTATTTTTAAGAGTACCATTTGCCCTATTATTTGCCATTATCATCGGTATTTCTGAGCTTATTCCCTTTATCGGCGCTACATTAGGGATAGGGTTGGTAACGTTATTAGTGTTTTTACAGACTTGGTGGTTAGCATTTCCAGTAGCAATGGTAGCAATTATCATGCAGCAAATCAAAGATAATATCCTATCTCCCAAGTTGCTTGGTAACTTTATCGGACTCAATCCCCTATGGATTTTTATAGCGATTTTGATGGGATTTGAAATTGCTGGTTTGTTGGGAACACTGGTTGCTGTACCCATTGCTGGTACTATCAAAGGCACTTTCGACGCTATTAAAAACAACAAAAATGGAAATTCTGTATATAGTTATGCTGTTGTTGATGATTAGTGACTGGGGACTGGTGACTGGTGACTGGTGACTGGTGACTGGTGACTGGTGACTGGGGAAAAATATTTACCTTCTTCCTCCTGAACTCCTGACTCCTGACTCCTGAACTCCTGACTCCTGACTCCTGAACTCCTGAACTCCTGACTCCTGATAAATTAATGGATGCCCAAAAACTATTAGAAACGATTACACACTTGATTGAACAAGCCGAAAAGGGAGAAATAGACCCTTGGGATGTGCAGGTGATAGAAGTGATTGACCGTTACCTAGAACTAATGTCACCACAAACCACCGCTAGAGGTTATGAAACTGATTTGTCTCAATCGGGACAGGCTTTTTTGTCAGCATCCATGCTTGTACTATTTAAAGCCAATACTTTAATGCAATTGTCAACCGTAGATAATATTATAGATAATGTGTCTGATGATGCAATACTGGATATTGCCGATAGTGAATTATACAATGTTCAACGTTTGCAATTAGAGCGACAGTTGCGTCGTCGTCCAGCAGCAATGCCACCACCAAAGCGTCGTGTGACCCTGCAAGAGCTAATTGAGCAATTGCAGATTATGGCTAACCAGCTAAAACGGGTAGAGAAAACCAGCAAACCTATCCGTCCTAAGCGTCAGCCGAGTATGAAAACGATGCGGGAGGCATTAGAATTAGCTCACCAAGAAAATTTAACAGAAGTAGCTTCAGAATTAGAACAGGTGCTGCATCTTTCTGCAAGGGAGTTAAATGTACAGGAACAATGTTGGAATCTAGAACAACTGGTAAAATTGTGGACTCAGACAAAGCAAGCAGGGAAAAAATCAGCAAATGCAAATGATTCTGACCATGAATCAGAAAATGGCGACATGGTGAGCGTTTTTTGGGCTTTACTGCTGCTGTCTGCACAATCTAAAGTAGAGCTATATCAGGAAGAATTTTATCAGGAGATCACAATCCGTTTACCTAATTCAGCCAACCGTGCAACCCCATAAACGACAATAAACGACTATAAACGACCATAAACTAAAATATTCGTGAGCAAAATCCAGAATCCTAGTACATTGATAAATATAACTTAGTGATGATTAAGTATCACGGGATAAAAACAGTAAACTGGCTTGTGGTTGAGGAATAGTTGAGGAATAGTTAAGGAAAAAAAATTATGAAAGCGATGATTCTCGCAGCGGGTAAAGGCACTCGTGTACGTCCTATTACATATACCATTCCCAAACCAATGATTCCCATCTTGCAAAAGCCAGTGATGGAATTTTTGCTAGAGCTATTGCGTCAACATGGTTTTAACGAGATTATGGTGAATGTTAGCCATTTAGCTGAGGAAATTGAAAATTATTTCCGTGATGGTCAGCGGTTTGGTGTGCAGATTGCCTATTCTTTTGAAGGGAAAATTGATGATGATGGTAAACTGGTTGGGGAAGCCATAGGTTCGGCTGGGGGGATGCGCCGTATCCAAGACTTTTCGCCTTTTTTCGATGATACGTTTGTGGTCTTGTGTGGTGATGCTTTAATTGATTTAGATTTAACTGCGGCGGTAAAGTGGCATAAATCTAAAGGTTCAATTGCTACCATTATTACTAAGTCTGTTCCCAAGGAAGAAGTTTCTAGTTATGGTGTGGTTGTCACAGATGATGATAACCGCATTAAGGCTTTCCAAGAAAAACCTTCGATAGAGGAAGCACTCAGCACAAATATCAACACGGGTATTTATATTTTTGAACCAGAGGTGTTTAAATATATTCCTTCTGGGGTTGAGTATGATATTGGTAGTCAATTATTCCCGGAACTTGTAAAAATCAATGCGCCTTTTTATGCCATTCCGATGGATTTTGAATGGGTAGATATTGGTAAAGTACCTGATTATTGGCGAGCTATTCGCGGTGTGCTGTTGGGTGAAATTAAAAATGTGCAGATTCCTGGTTATGAAGTCGCCCCTGGTATTTACACTGGTTTGAATGTAGCTGTGAATTGGGATAAGGTGGATATTACTGGACCTGTTTACATTGGTGGGATGACAAGAATTGAAGATGGTGCGAAAATTGTTGGCCCGGCGATGATTGGGCCTAATTGCTGGATTTGTAGTGGTGCAACAGTAGATAATAGTGTGATATTTGAATGGTCGCGCTTGAGTCCGGGAGTCCGTTTGGTTGATAAGCTGGTATTTGGTCGTTATTGTGTGGATAAGACCGGTGCAGCTATTGATGTGCAAGCAGCCGCTTTAGACTGGTTAATTACAGATGCACGTCAAACTCCACCTTCGGAAATTCCTTTAGAACACCAAGCGATCGCCGAATTGTTAGGGACAAGTATAATTTAGGTAATGGGTAATGGGTAATGGGTACAAGTTTTTTCAATTACCAATTACCAATTACCAACCACCAGTCCTAACTATTATTCAAGTAAGTATATCTCATGAGACTTTGCTCGTAAGTTTGTAGCAGTCTTTGAGATTCGGCTAGGGTAATGCGGTTTTCTTCTAAGGCTTGTTCACAACGCTGGCGGATGTTTTCTACCATGTCTTCTGAGTCGTATTGTACGTAACTTACGACTTCTCTCATGGTATCACCCTTGACAACGTGTTCTATTTGGTAGCCTTTGGGTGTGAGTTGGATATGAACGGCGTTTGTGTCACCAAAGAGGTTATGTAAGTTACCCATGATTTCTTGGTAAGCGCCGTTGAGGAACATTCCCAGATAATAGGGTTCGTTAGGTTTGAATTTATGCAGTTCTAAAACTGATTTGACATCTCGTAAATCAATAAATCGGTCAATTTTACCATCACTGTCACAGGTGAGGTCTGCTAAAATTCCTCTTTGGGTGGGTTCTTTATCTAGCTTATGTATGGGCATGATGGGGAATAGTTGATCAATTGCCCAACAATCAGGCGCTGATTGAAATACGGAAAGATTGATATAGTAGATGGAAGCCATGATTTTTTCTAGGTCTTCCAGTTCATCGGGTACGTATTCTTGTTGTTTGGTAATTTCCAGAATTTTGTGGCAACAAGCCCAGTATAAACGCTCGGCTTTAGCCCGTTCTTTGAGTCTTAAAATTCCCAAGTTAAAACGGCTGATGGCTTCTTCTTTGAATTGGGCTGCGTCGTGGTAAAATTCTTGATAGTTCTCTTTGTTGATGGATTGATAGGTTTCCCACAAATACCTGATAATGGGTGATTCTCCTTCTTGTGGTTCTTCTGGGGTATCGCGGGGTACATCACTGGTACTAAGAACGTCAAAGATGAGAACTGACTGATGAGACGCGATCGCTCTACCACTTTCACTAATCAGTGTAGGTACGGGAATCTGCCGTTCTGAACAGGTATCTTTTAATTCGGCTACAATATCGTTAGCATAGTTTTGCATATTGTAGTTTTTGGAGGCGTAGAAGTTGGTTTGGGAACCGTCGTAATCTACACCTAAACCACCACCGACATCGAGATATTTCATGTCTGCGCCTAACATCGCTAATTCTACATAAATGCGACTGGCTTCTTGAATGGCATCTTTAATCACATTGATGGCGGAAATTTGCGAACCGATATGGAAGTGTAACAACTGCAAAGAATCGAGTAAATTGGCTTCTTTGAGTTTTTCCACTGCTTCCATAATTTCCGGGATGGTTAAGCCAAACTTAGCGCGATCGCCTGTGGATGTTCCCCAGCGTCCCATGCCTTGGGTGCTTAATTTTGCCCGTACACCTAAAATCGGTTTAATACCTAACTGATGACTAGCTGCAATGGCTATATCTACTTCTTCAATTTGTTCTAAAACGATAATCGGTGTTTGTCCGAGTTTTTGGGCTAACATTGCCGTTTCAATGTATTCTCGGTCTTTGTAGCCGTTGCAAACTAACAATGCTCCTGGTGTATCCAATATAGCGAGAGCAATCATTAACTCCGGTTTAGAACCGGCTTCTAGCCCAAATTGGTGTGGTTTGCCAAATCTGACCAAATCTTCAATTAAGTGCCTTTCTTGGTTACATTTGACAGGGAAAACACCACGATAAACACCGGGATAATTATAACGAGCGATCGCTTTCGCAAAACAAGCGTTTAATCGCTCTATCCGATCTTCCAAAATATCAGAAAAGCGAATTAACAACGGCAGTCCCAAATTTCGTTGTTTTAAAGCATTGACTAATTCAAATAAATCTAGAGAACCCCCGCGATCGCCCTTGGGAGAAACTGTCACATGACCAGCAGCATTAATGGAAAAATAAGGCTTACCCCAACCTTCAATGCGGTATAAGTCCTCACTATCCTCAATTTTCCAAGTCCGAGATAAATCCCCTGACATGGTGCTAGGTGGTAACAGTTTCTTGTGCTTTTGGTTTTTCACTTCTGATTTATCTGATTTATCTGATTTATGACCATTGGTAGGCACTTTCACCATCTCATCAGTAGTTGACTCAACACCCATTTCTTCCTGACCTCTGTATATCACCCACGAACTAACAATTTAACGCATTCGTCTAATAACAGATATGCACCTAGAAAGATTTTTTCTTGGTTAACAATCAGTTAAGGAAGGAGGCAGGAGGCAGAAGGGTAGGTATTTTACATTGTCGTGAGGGCAAGACTTGGGGGACAAGGAAGGACAGTGGACAAGGGAGGAAAACCGTACAAAATCATATTCTCTTGGTAACAAAAAGACTATTGTGCTGATAAAATCTTCCTTGTCTACTTTCCCTCCTTGTCTTCCTAGTCCTGCCTTAACAGATAATATTAAAAACCTACCCCTGCCCCCTGCCTCCTGCCCCCTGTCTTATTTCTTCCTGTAAATACTAGACAAAAGACGGACATACAATTGACAATTAACCCAGATAACTTTTTTATGCTTTTGGAGACAGCTTTGGAACGCACTTTTTTAGCAATCAAGCCTGATGGAGTTCAACGCGGGTTGGTGGGTGAAATTATCCGTCGTTTTGAAACTAAAGGCTTTACCCTGGTAGGCTTAAAGTTGATTAATGTCAGTAAAGAGTTGGCTGAACAACATTATGATGTTCACCGGGAAAGACCTTTTTTTGCTGGGTTAGTAGAATTTATTACCTCCGGTCCCGTGGTGGCAATGGTTTGGCAAGGTGAAGGTGTGGTTGCTTCTGCAAGAAAAATTATTGGTGCTACCAATCCTTTAACCTCTGAACCTGGTACTATTCGCGGTGATTTTGGGATTAATATTGGTCGGAACTTGATCCACGGTTCTGATGCGATTGAAACTGCACAACGGGAAATTAAACTGTGGTTTAAGGATGAGGAGTTGGTTAGCTGGACTCCTCATTTAGCTCCCTGGTTGAAAGAGTAAATTAGGTGACAGGTGACAGGTGACAGGTGACAGTTAATAAGCAGGGTAGCAGGGAGCAGGGGGAAATTATTTGTATTTTCCCAGTCCCCAGTCCCCAGTCCCCAGTCCCCAATCACCAGTCCCTATTTTACTTCTGTTTTTTCTGGTTCTTGGGTTTTGATTTCTACTTCTGTGCGTTTGGAAAAACCCCAGGTTAAGACTATGGCGATCGCACTTACCATGATCCATTGCGGTGGTACTAAAGCTTCGTTAATGACTTTGATTAATAGACGTAAACCCACAAACGCTACAGTGATATAACCTGCGTCTGCTAAATTTTCATATTCATCTAACCAGCGAATAAATAACCCGGCCATAAATCGCAGGGTGACGATACCGATGGTTGTACCGGTGAGGACTAACCAGGTTTCTTGGGAAACGGCGATCGCTGTTGTCACACTATCTAAGGAAAAGGCTAAATCTGTAAAGGCAATTACTGGTATAACTTGCCATAAAGAACTGTATTTGGGTCCGTGATGATGATGATCTTCGTCTTCCTGGGATGTGAAGTGTTGGAATACCAACCACAACAGGTAAGCAGCACCCAATAATTCAAATTGCCAGAATTTTTGTACCCAGGTAGCTGTTAGCAGTAGGGTAATTCTTAAAACATAAGCAAATACTAAACCAATGTTTAATGCTTGACGTTCTAGTTTTTGATCTTCTAGTCCTTGGGCGATCGCAGCGAGGGCGATCGCGTTATCTGCGGATAGCACCGCTTCTAGAAAAACCAATATCAGCAGAACTATAGATGCTTCAAAGCTGAAATTAAAGTGTAGGTAATCAAATATTTGGTCTAGCATTCCAATTTCTCAAACAACGGAAAATTTTAAATTAACAGCAATATATATTTTTACGATAGCTACTGTAATAAATTGCTACTTTTTCTAGTTTACCATGATTCTGACCAAATTAGGTGACAGTTGACAGTTGACAGGTGACAGTAAATAAAAATATCCCCGACTTCTTTTTTTATCTCATCAATAAAATTACTAAATTATCTCAGAATTTAGGGATCTAAATATCGTGTAAATCCTTTAATCATGGTTATCCTGATTCGGACAAATTAAAAATTACAAATTGGGTGGATGTTCACCCATCTTTACCCACATTTTCCGCACACGAGTTAATTGTGGACGATTCATTTTTAAAGCATTAATTGTACTTCTCCCTACAGCAGTTAATCCTATAATTTCTGTATGATCTTCATTCCAAGTAAAATGATCTATCCATCTCTGTTGTTGTGGATGAAATAATTTAACTTCTTCCTGGGTATTCGGATCAATTGCTGTTTGACGAGTTGCTTTATAACGATTACAAGATGGACAAGATAGACAGAGATTTTCAAATACAGTTTCACCCCCAGCAGATCGAGGAATGATATGTTCAAATTCAAAGGTACTAACTGTTAAATATTCAGCAGTACGACAGTAAACACAACAATCACCAAAACAACGACGGATTTTCGTCTGTAATTCAACAGAAATGTAAATACTCACGCTACTTTAGATTTATTTTCCAGTTGGTTTAAAGTATATCTTGCTCTAGTTTTGAGGATATTCAATTGATCAATCTGCGCTATTAATTTATCTAACGTTTCTCTTTCTTCATCAGATAATTGATGATCAGCATTTTTCATCAATAAATTATCTAATTCAGTTTGACTTTTAACAGATAAAGAAGTTTCTGCTAAAGCTTGCAATTCATCCTCAGTTAAACCAATTAATAATTCTGAATTTGCCGATAAATTGGTTAACTGTTGGTAAGTTTCCATATTTAACAACACACCAATTCTTTCTCCTTGGGTGTTAGTTATGTACTGCACTGATTCAGGCATAATTTTAGATTGATTCAAAAATTAATGTGATTCAGATTTTATTATACTTTATATTATAAGATACAACAATATCCCCGACTTTTTTTTAATCATTTCCATAAATATCAAAGTTTATTTTCTGTACACATCTTTCCTGTGTGAACAGTGCAGAACTATGACTGTTAAGTTTACATCATCAATTTCATAGCGTACCCTATAATCTCCTACTCTAATTCTATATTCATTTTCAAAACCTTTGAGTTTTTTCACTCCCGATGGAAGAGGATCTTCAACTAAAGCTAAAATTATTTCTAAGATTCTCTCGTTAATGTTTGGTGGTAAATTTTCCAGTTGTTTCTGAACTGGTTTAGGAATAATAACTTGGTAATTCATGAAATTTGACGCTTGTGATTTTTTATATATTCTTGAATTGTTTGATAATCACCATTTTGATAAGCTTTTCTCGCTTCTGCAATTTCTTTCATTATTTGCGGATTTTCTTCTATTAAATTATCTTCATCATCATTTATTAAATCTTCTTCTAGGAATTGTAGGATTTTTTGTTTTTCCGCTAAACTCAAAGATGCGATCGCCTCTATTAATGATTCTAAGGGAATTTGTAATTTAATTGTTGTCATTTTCTCAATCCTCTAATTTAGCACTTTTTAATTATATCAAATTTTATCACTTTTTTCTATTTTTATTAAAACAAGATCCCCGACTTCTTTTTTCAATCATCTTCATAAATTACTAAACCATCTCAGAATTTAGGGATCTAAAATCCTGTACATCCTTAAATCCTGGTTATCCTGATTCAGACAAAATTAGGTGACAGGTGACAGGTGACAGAAATTTCTTCATTCATACACTCATTTCCTTAATAATATTCATCGTCTCTACACTCACTGTACACACTCTCATCAACAGTTCTATTACCTGTTCTTTATAATCTGCAAACCGATAATTATTAAACTTTTCCGCAATGGTGGGATCTTTGGGTTTCTTTTCTTTATATTGATCTAATATCCATTCTAATGCACTCCGATTTCCTAACTTATGTGACCAAGCTATTTCAGGAACTCCTGTTAATGTGGTAATATCATCTAAGATGATTATACCTTGATTTTTATCTGCTTTTAGTTTAACTTTGATGGTTTTTTGGGTGTCTTTTAAGGGAATATCTACACGGTTTAAATTATAAGGTGTGACTGTTTCATAAGTTATATGTAATTCCATCAGTTGTTTTCCCCAGTTCACCCATTTTTGGAAGTTTTCATAATAGGGTAAACGAGGAAATTCTCGTTTTAAATTTAGTTCGTATTTTTTGCGGTATTCTGGGTTATGTAATACTGAGTATGTATAATGGAAGATGTCTATTTTGGTGATTGTTTCATCTTGATAATGGGTTTGAATTTGTTTTAATCCCCAGTCTGTTATATTATCAATGCGGTTTCCTTCTTTGTCGTAGCGATATAATGGGAGACATTGAGAACCTGCGGGTAAACAATTCAAATCAATAATTATTTTAGATGCTAAAGTCTGAAAATCTTTAGGTGATGAAAGTCCCGGTATAGCAATATATTTATTTTCTTCATCATCTTTCTTGTAGATATCAAACCATTGATAAGTCATCCCATTAAAATGCTTATCAAAATAAAAGTATTCCTGATAAAAAGGACGATATAAGCTTTTAATAATTTGTTCACTTTCAAAAAGTTTACTGATTTTCCTATCTAGGTACTTATTTAATTCTCTATCCCATTTAATTTTATCCTTGTCTGGATATTTTGAATCTTTCAATGTTTCTTGATAAATAAAAATTAAAAATTTAATTTTTTCCTCTAGCGCGTTTTCAGATAAATCATAAACCCATTCATCTCTTTGAGTTTTCAAACCTGAAGAAAACAGTTTAAATACAGCTTCTTCTGCTTTACCTGCTTTCACATCTTTATCAACCAAAGGGAAAAGATCATCAAAATCATTATCAGATTTATTTATCCAATTAAAATTTTTATCAGGTGTGATATGTTGAAAAGGAATTTGATTAAATTTATTTGCTGCTAAATAGCTAATTTTATTGTCTCTTATTTCATGAACATGAAAAGGATGAGAATAGAAAATTTTACAACCTGATGAATTACTATCTTTAATCAAAAAGCAGATAACTATACCCGTCATTGCACTTACACCAAAAATAGTATGTTTTTCACCAATAAATATACCATCTTTTCCAGAAATTGCTCTCACATTCCCACCTAAATCAATACAATAAACATAATTAAATTCATCTTGCATAGATTTTCTAAAACCATCAAATGCACGACTATCTAAAAAAGATGAATTAGTAATAAAACAGATAATACCATTCTTAATTCTATCAGTCGCCCATCTATAAAAACGAATATACATATCATAAAGCACAATTTTATTTTGCGCTTTACTATATTTTACATAACTTTCTTTAATCAACTTATCAATATTCTGATAACTATGATTTGCATTATTATCATTAAAATTTTCCTGCTTTGCATTATAAGGAGGATTCCCAATAATTACCGAAATAGTCCGATCATTCTGTCTTTTAATCCTATCCGTATTCTCCAAAGTCATCGCAAACAAATCCATTTGCTTACCTGCAAATAATGTATTATCCAAAGTATCCACAAAACAAATATTTTCAAACTCCTCATACACCCCCATCTTCTGTTTATAAGTATATTCAATATTCAAATTTGCAATATAATAAGGTAAAATTGCCACCTCATTACAATGAATCTCATGTTTATATTTATGCTGTAAACTATGGGGAGGTAAATAATCAATCAACTCTGTAATAAATGTACCCATACCCGTCGCAGGATCTAAAATTTCTACATCTTTATCTGCTAACAACTTTCCAAAATGTTGATGTACTAAAAAATCCACACTTTCAATCATAAACCTAACAATTTCATTAGGGGTATACACAATACCCAACCTATCCGCAGCTTTGGGATTATATGCTTTATAAAAATTCTCGTATAATGCTTTGAGAAACTTCTGTTTTTCTTGATGATTGACAATATTTGCAGCAGTTCTTTTAATTACCGCATAATATCTTTCAATACTTCCTAAAGTATTCCGCTTTAAACTTACCGTGAAAAACGTCGAAATTACCCCTTGTAATTCCCGCGCAACATTATTTTCTTGATGAAATTGTGACTCACTGAAAATATTAATAAAAATATCCTCAGTTAAAATATGTTGAATCATCATTTCCCGAATATCTAATAATGTAATTTCCGGGTTAATAGACTTTTTACAAAGTTCCCAAAACTTATTTCTTGCACTTTTAAAAGATTGATTATTTCCCTCTTGACAATCAATCAACTTTCTGAGAGAATCTAATATAATGGGAATATCTTGTTTAAATATTTCTATCGCTTCTCGAAAGTCCTGTACTTCAGGACGAACAAAATTTATAAAGTTATTAATAATACCATCTAGCGCGTCTGCATCTTGCATAGATACGCGCATAGTTTCTGTACCACTTTGAATTAAAACCGCAGTTTGGGAATCTTCAAATAAAATATTACTATCAGGATAACCCTTATTTAACTTCTTCTCAATTTCCTGATCTAAATTATCATATTCGTCCTTACTTTCCCAGTAACCCCAATCTAACCGCAAAGCATCTTTCACCGTACCATCGGGATAAACCAATTTACCATTTGGTAATTTAAAATCTAATTCGGGAATAAGTAAAAAATCACGACGTTTGCAATATTCATTTAACAGATTTTGAAAAGCGAAACGGATAAAAGTTTCCTTTCTTGAACCACCAAACTGGATGATTTTTTGGACTTCCGCTTGATATTGGGTGACTAATAATCTAGACATAAATTACTAAATGCTGACTAATTAACCTGTTTTTCTATCTGCGTTAATCGGCGTTCATCTGCGTTTAATTATAATAATTGTATGTGATTTTTGATGCAAAGACAAGAGAAAATAAGTAAAGAATTATTGCAAAAAATAACTAAAAGCTGATTACTGATAGCTGAATACTTAATATTTCTCCTTAATAAACTCAATAAATTGCGATACCGCATCATATTGATCAGGAATAGCTAAAAACTGCAATAATAACTCCTGATCCAAATCTGTAAAAAACCGACTACGGTTAACTTCCTCATATTCCAAAACAGCATTTAAACTAAAAATTTGGATTTTATTATTTCTCCAAAACCAAACTTCAGGAACTCGCTTAGGTTTATATAATTCAGTTCTATTAATTGAACCACTACTAACGATAATTTCAATCACAAGATCAGGTACTTCTTTATTAGTACCAATACAATAAGATTCATCCGGTGTTCCCGAAGCATAACCCGCTGCTTCTAAAGTAAAACCACCCCTACCATAAAACCGAATCCCCTTGTATCTCATGTATGCTTCTAATAAATAAGAAAGGGTTTTTTTCACATATTCATGTTTATCACCAATAGGAGACATTATTTCTAGAACCCCTGCTAAATATGCCAATTTTACAGCATGATTTTCTGCTAACTGCACTTCAATAGTTTTAAACTGTTGCCAAGAAACACCAGGTACAGTTATCAGTTTTTCTGTTTCCTGTTCTAAAAGTGGAACTGTCATAGAAAAAACCGCTATTATTTTTAATCCATTATACTCTATAGCAATACAGCAGATTGCAGATCAATTAAGTAGATCAATCTAGTACAGAATTTAACTTGAAACCTAGACATAAATAGGGTTTTACTCCTGACTCCTGACTCCTGCTGCATTTCACAATAACAGGGGTGAAATTTTTTCATTATCTACTTACTGCTGTGAGGGTTTAGCATTGCTAAACCCCTACTGTTAAAATATGCTCTGGGAAAATTACAGCAACTTATCCAGCAAACTATTTGCTAAATCCAGTAAATCAAGATCACAAATATGAAGATAACGCGCTAGAATATCGCTAATAGCTAATATTTTTTGATCTTCCCTAGAAATCCCCAAACATTCTTCTAAATCTACAGCTAAATCAAACAGTGGCCTATCTCGTAAACGATACCTAATTTTTACTGCTATATCATCATTACTTACTAAAAATTCTTTAATAGTATCTAATAAAGAATGATTCAATATTTCATCATCATCCCATTTTTCTAACCAATCTCCATCGGCATCTTCAACATAAAGATGTACATAATTTACTCCATATTCTAACCAGTCTTGTTGCATTCTGCGGGCTGCTGCTAAAATTTCAGCAAATTCATCTACTTGAGTAATGCTGTTCATTTCTTTTTGGTTAAGCATAAATGCTGATAAATGCTGTCGTAAGCAGGTAACTATTTAGGATAGGATTCAGGTGTTCAATATCAACAATTTGATATCAGGAAAAGTTGACATACTTTCCTTGGGACAGATGATCACTGTTGTACAGCGCCACATTTACTAACTGGTGGATAAAATCATTTTCGGCAGGATTGTAACTTAAAAACAATCCTCGCTCTATTTCCCACATTTGCAGGGCATTTTGCCACTTTTCATATTTTTGACCATGAAATTCTTTACTAACACTGGTAATTTGAATACAAAGTGGTTTGTGTTGATGATTACTAACGATTAAATCTGTAGCCATAGAAAGGTCGGCAATATAACGCTGCCAAACACTTCCTTCACGACGTACAATATCTTGAGCTATTGATTTAATAATATCATCATCCAATTGATTAAACTCCCCTGCCATAACTTTTTTCTTCCAAATATAAAATTTGGCATCTGTTGAGTTGATCCACTTAGGAAATAAATAACTATACCAATACCTTTCATTGGCTGTCATTTGCTCAAATTTTGCTTGTCTGGCTGCTGCGGAAGGTAATGATTTAATTAGTAGCCAAATTGTAGAGTCTGTAATTACCTCTAGGAGAAACGCAAGCACATAAGGTTTAGCAGTCAGGGAACCAGGGCGAGTATATTTAACCCAACGATTGATCTCATTTAATCTTTTGGCTAACTGAGGATCTATTGTTGCGGCTCTCTCGCTTAATAACTTTAGTTTATCCTTTATCTCTTTTGCTTGCAAACTACGCCCTACTTTTCAGTCACTAAACTAAATAAACATTTTGTTTTCAATTTATACCTGGGAACAGATGTATATGATTCATGGTTTGGTGTATTTGGTGTTAAAATTTGGTTTTTGGTAAAATTTTGGTAAAATTTGCTTAATTAAAGAAAGATTATATTGACATTTTTGGACAAATGTTGTATTCGCCAAAATTTGAGGATTTCACAACTCTGGTTTTACCCAGTTAGCAGGTGCAAAATACTTACTGCCACAGTAGTTAGTATACTATACTTTTTCTGTCAGTCTCTATCACTCTGGTTGTTTATTTTCTGCAACTGGGGATACAGTTTTTTATTTGCGGATACTTTTCTATCTTATCCTGTTTTCAGGTACAAAATGTACTGTTTTTCTTTTCCTCAATCATACTTAATATTTTCTTTAGTTTTTATCTCCTCAGTGGCTTATTTTTGCTTATTTATGACTTTTGTCAACTGGGTTACTGGGATAAGTAAATCGGTAAGACAAAACCAAGGTATGTAAAAAAATGTAAAATTTCTCAAAACCTCTTCCCTTCTGCCTCCTGCCTCATGCCTTCTTTAACGAACCCCAAAGGACGCAAAGGACACAAAGAAGGAATAAAATAGGATATCACACAATTT
This sequence comes from Sphaerospermopsis sp. LEGE 08334, assembly GCF_015207205.1. Lineage (NCBI taxonomy): Bacteria > Bacillati > Cyanobacteriota > Cyanophyceae > Nostocales > Aphanizomenonaceae > Sphaerospermopsis > Sphaerospermopsis sp. LEGE 08334. Next base: position 70,746 of record NZ_JADEXH010000026.1, read on the forward strand.
GATAATTTTGTGATAGACAGTTGGATTCATATAGCTTAATGAAAATCTAAACAATATTTGCCAAAACTTTGCTAACAATAGTTTTCAGTCACAATACTGTTTACATAAGTCATCATGTCGCAACCGACGATAGAATCCATCCTACAGGAAAAGCGTCTGTTTCATCCAGCTAGTGATTTTTCCCAAAAAGCTCAAATCAAAAGTTTGGAAGATTATCAGCGTCTTTATGATACCGCAAAGGCTGACCCTGAGAAATTTTGGGCAGATTTAGCGGAAAATGAGTTACATTGGTTTGAAAAATGGGATTCTGTGTTAGATTGGCAACCTCCTTTTGCGAAGTGGTTTGTCAATGGTAAGATTAATATTTCTTACAACTGTCTTGACAGACATTTAACGACTTGGCGTAAAAACAAAGCGGCTTTGATTTGGGAAGGTGAACCAGGTGATTCTCGCACGCTAACTTACGCCCAATTGCATCGAGAAGTATGTCAGTTTGCTAATGTTCTCAAACAGTTGGGTGTGAAAAAGGGCGATCGCGTAGGTATTTATATGCCTATGATACCCGAATCGGCTATTGCTATGTTAGCTTGTGCGAGAATAGGCGCACCCCATAGCGTTGTTTTTGGTGGTTTTAGTGCGGAAGCTTTGCGCGATCGCCTTAACGATGCTCAAGCTAAAGTAGTAGTTACTGCTGATGGTGGTTGGCGTAAGGATGCTATTGTACCGCTGAAAGAACAGGTAGATAAAGCTTTAGCAGATAACGCCGCACCCAGTGTTACAGATGTCTTAGTGGTTAAACGCACCGGTCAAAAAACCCATATTGAACCAGGAAGAGATCACTGGTGGCATGATTTACAACAAGGTGTATCTGCTGACTGTCCGGCTGAACCAATGGACAGCGAGGATATGCTATTTGTTCTTTATACTTCTGGTAGTACGGGTAAACCCAAAGGCGTAGTACACACCACAGGCGGTTATAACCTATACAGCCATATTACCACAAAATGGATTTTTGATTTACAGGAAACAGATGTATATTGGTGTACTGCTGATGTAGGTTGGATTACGGGACATAGCTATATTGTTTATGGTCCCCTTTCCAACGGTGCAACTACTGTAATGTATGAAGGTGCGCCCCGTGCTTCTAATCTTGGTTGTTTCTGGGATGTGATTGAAAAATATGGGGTGACGATTTTTTATACTGCTCCTACCGCTATCCGCGCCTTTATTAAAATGGGTGAACATCATCCTAAATCCCGGAATCTTTCATCCTTGCGGTTGTTGGGTACTGTCGGTGAACCTATCAACCCCGAAGCTTGGATGTGGTATCATAAAGTGATTGGTGGTGAACGTTGCCCAATAGTTGATACTTGGTGGCAAACGGAAACAGGTGGCATTATGATTACACCTTTACCCGGTGCAATTGCTACTAAACCCGGTTCAGCTACCCGTCCTTTTCCTGGTATTATTGCGGATATTGTGGATTTAGAAGGTAACACAGTTCCCGATAATGAAGGTGGTTATTTAGCGGTACGTCATCCTTGGCCGGGAATGATGCGGACTGTATACGGTGATCCTGAGCGTTTCCGCCGCACATATTGGGAACATATTCCGCCCAAAGATGGTAAATATACGTACTTTGCTGGTGATGGTGCAAGAAAGGATGAAGACGGCTATTTCTGGGTCATGGGTCGTGTGGATGACGTGTTGAATGTCTCTGGACACCGCTTAGGGACTATGGAAGTAGAATCTGCGTTAGTTTCCCATCCGGCGGTTGCTGAGGCTGCTGTGGTCGGTAAACCTGATGAGTTGAAGGGTGAAGAAGTTGTAGCCTTTGTGACTTTGGAGGGAACTTATCAACCCAGTGAGGAGTTGAGTAAGGAACTGAAAAAGCACGTTGTTCAGGAAATTGGTGCGATCGCTCGTCCTGGGGAAATTAAGTTTACTGATGCACTGCCTAAGACAAGATCAGGTAAGATTATGCGGCGGTTGTTACGGAATTTGGCTGCGGGTCAGGAGGTGTCGGGGGATACTTCGACTCTTGAGGATCGCAGTGTGTTGGATAAGTTGCGGGAAGGTGCATAGTTTAGGTTAAGCTCACGCAAAGGCGCAAAGGCGCTAAGTAATATGGGGTGGGCAATTTTGCCTACCCTGTATTTTGGGAAGAAGATGATAATTTGAATTAAGATAGGGGTATACAGAACACAATGAGGGATGCACTGGGAGAGAGGGGAGAAGCAATATTTAAACTCTTAATAACAGAATTTCACTCTGCTGCTGGTCCTATTTTTAAGCCACAGTTTTTAGGAGATAAATGGCAGTATGTTGATTTTATTGTTGAGTTAGTAGGTGCGGGTTCTTATATTCCTTATTTTTTTGTCCAAGTCAAAACTACCAGACAAGGTTATACTAAAAAAGACAACCGTTTAAAGGTACAAGTAAAAAAGGAATCTGTAATTGGTATAGCATCTTATCCAGCACCAACTTATATAGTGGGAATTGATGAAGTTCAAGAAGTCGGTTATTTAGTTTCTGCTAATGGTGAAAATTTAACATCTCTCTCAAGTCTAGCTACTAACTTTCCTATTAATAAGCACAATAGAGAAATCCTTTGGGATGAAGTAAATAACTTTTGGAGTCAATATAACAATAATAATTTAGCTTCACAATTTTCTGATCAACAATGGAGATAAAACAATGCAAACAGAATCAAATTGGTACGTTGGTTTACGTGCAGAAGCTTTAGCAAAAGTTTATTTAACTCGTCGTGACGATTTGATTATTTCTGAGCAACAACAAGGTGCAGGAACTTTAGATTTTTTATTGAAAATCACTCAAGATGGTAAATATAGCGGTAGAATGTTTGGTATAGAAGTAAAAGCAACAGCTTCTAGTTCTGACTTAATTCAGGAACAGGATTTTTTTAAAGTTAAAAATAAAAAATATAATTTCAATATCAGTTTTTTCAAAGATTTACCATTTCCAATGTGCTTGTTTTTCTTTACAGTAGATAACGATAAAGGTTACTATAAATGGATTTTAGAACCTATCATCAAAGATCATAATAATGTGGCTTTGAAAATTAATGAAAATGAGGAATTAACGCTCCTGAATGATGAGGAAATAGATAATATTATTACGATTGTTAATAGCTGGTATGACCATAAAAGTAATTTAATAAAATTGTAAAAATCATGAAAGAAGTAATAATACCGACAAGTAAAAGTTATAAGGAATATTTAATTTCATCTCTCCAAGATGTTGAAGAAGCTGCTGCATATTTAGAAACTTTTTTACAATTGGATGAAGAAGGACGTGAACCTGAAGTTTTACGTTCTGCATTAAAGAATATTATTGATGCACGGTTAGCAGGAAATAATCTTTCGCAAGCAGCTAAACAGAAATATCAACAACTTGAGCAGATTTTATCTACAAGTTCTGGAGATGAGATTTATAGTTTGATTGAGTTTTTAGACGCTTTGGGGTATCGAATTAAGTTAGAGGTTAAAGATAGTTAGTTTTAGGGTGATGGTAGGGTAGGGGTTTGGATAGATTGTTTGTGAGGATGTTGGGTATTTTATTTGTCTGAATCAAGATGTCCAGGATTTTAGGATTTACAGGATGTTTTTTGATGATTGTCCTTAAATGATTAAGTACCTGTGCAAAATTAATTTCTTATTTGGAAACTCTGTATCCTTTACCATACAAGGAAGACGGGTAAATGAAATGTGCAATTTATTTTGCATGACTACTTATAAACAATCTAAAAATTACCATCCTGTTCATCCTTTAATCCTGGTTATCCTGATTCAGACAAAATTTAGATCCTCGACTTCTTTAATGAATCTTCTCATTTAACACATTAATTATTTTAGAAGTCGGGGATGTTTGACTACCAAATAACATCCTGTAAATCCTGAGATTATTAACTAAATAAAGCTAATAATTCTCGATTTTCTGTAGGTAATTCCAGTAAAATAAAATAGGACTTGGGATAAAGATAATCTTCTCCTGATTCATCTATAATCCGAATTTGATGATGTTGACTCGCTTTTTCATCTGGTAAAACTTCATAGATTTTTCTCGTTTCTAAGGAAGCTGGGTAATTATCATTTTTGATACATATAGCGAATTGTTTAGAGATGTTTTTCTTTGACATATTTTTACTCATCTAAAAGGTACTTAATTTTAATTTCTTTTTTACCAATACCATGAGCTTCATACCAGTGCAGTTCAGCCTGACAGATGCTTTCATCTTCTAATTTAATGGTAGCAATTCCTTTTAATTTCCGCCATCTCCCTTGTCCATAGATTTTCCTTAATCTTTCTAGATCACGAATTGATTTATCAATAGCAATAATTTCTATTTTTTCAATGTCTCCAAGTATCTCAAAATTCAATATTTTTCTCCTTGTAAAAACTATGATGATGTTAATAATACAAAATTTTACTATATATGCGCCCACAGATTCCCACTCATAACATAAGTGTATTGCAAGTTTTGTGTCTTGTCAAGTCTTGAAATGCAAAATTGCTCAATATCATCGTTTTTCTGAATCAGGATTTATACAGGATCGAAGTTTAAACATAAAATAAAAATACAAATCTTGGTTATGCCTATGACTTCCCTCACAGTATTGACATTACCAGACCACACCCAGTTACCAGAATCCGATGGTACATTTGTGAAAAATCTTCAGGAACATCCCCAAAGTATATTAATTACAGACTCAATTAAACCAGTTTTAGATAAACTACATCCTGATGGCCAATATTGTATCGGTCAAGATTCTGGGATATATTGGCGTTTAACAGATCCACCAGAAAAAGGTGCAGAAGCACCAGATTGGTTTTATGTGGGTAATGTACCACCAACTTTAAACGGTAAAATGCGCCGTTCTTATGTGCTATGGAAAGAATATATTGCACCTTTAATAGTGATTGAATTTGTCTCCGGTGATGGTACAGAAGAACGAGATAAAACACCACCATCTCAAGGAAATGATGGCAAAGTTGGTAAATTTTGGGTTTATGAACAAGCTATCCGTGTTCCTTATTATGCGATTTATGAAGTAACAAAAGCCCAAGTTGAAGTTTATCATTTGTTGGATAATAATTACCAATTAATGACACCCAATGAACGGGGACATTATCCCATTAAACCTTTAGGGGTAGAGTTAGGAATTTGGGAAGGTTTATATCAAAATGCTGATTTACCTTGGTTGCGTTGGTGGGATAAAGAAGGTAATTTATTGTTAACAGGTGAAGAACGCGCAGAAGTTGAAAAACAAAAACGAGAACAACTTGTAGAAAAATTGCGTTTTCTTTCTCCTGAACAACTTAACGCTTTAGGAATTAGTTTGGAAATGCTAGAATAAATACTAATTTTTAAAAAATTCCTAAAAAATGTCAGAATTAGGATATCCTGATTCTGACCATCATTATTAAAATGTCCCTTTAAATGCTGCATAACTCAGGGTAATAATAATTGGTAAAATAATAGGAATAATAATGATTAATCCCATGTTACTAATCCTAATTTCTTGACCATCAGATTTAAACAGTGCAATTACAGCAACAGTGGCTATGAAAATCCAAATAAATCCAAAGACGATAAAGATGGTAAATGCTGAGTTATTCATACATTATATATTTCATTTGTGGTGTACTAATATTTTAATTTGTCTGAATCAGGATGTCTGGTTACTGAGCGAAGTCGAAGTACAGGATTAAAGGATTAACAGGATGTTGTTTGAAAATATCGTGTTTTGATTTTGATTGTCCATCTTGATCTGTGTTTATCTGCGTTTATCTGCGTTCAATTATTCTTGATATTTTTTTAAAACGAACCACTCCAGACACAGAGGACACAGAGAAAAAATATCAGTTATCTTTGTGTGGGAAGGGAGTAATTTTCTCGTTCATCTAATTAATTATCTCAGAATTGGGGAAGCTTTCATGAGAAAATTTTTCTGATAAGATTATGCTTGTTCGTATGCTGCTAAAAAATCTTCCCGTGATATTCCAGCCTGAGTACAGATCGATCTTAATGTTGAACTTTTAATCTGTGAATGATTAGGTATAGTTAATGGTGTTTTTGTTCCGTCTTCATTGTCTTTTACCATAACAATATGTTCTCGTTCTCGAATAATACTAAATCCGAGTAATTCCAATGTTCTAATAACTTTTGCTTTTGGTGCATCTACAGGAAATTTAGGCATTAGATAATCACCTCAGCTTCAGCTACAAAAGCTTCTAAAATTGGTGATTCATCTTCTAAAACTTCTTTACCAAATACTTCTATATGACATCGGATTGCTGATTTGACATCCGCTAAAGCTTCTTCATAACTGTCACCTTCACCAACTATAACTCCTTGAATACCAAGGGGATAAGCAATATAACCATCAAAGTGTTTTTCTACAATAATTTTAATTTGTTTCATATAGTTTATTTGGGATGATCTAATCATTAAGATATCATATCTATATTGTCTGAATCCAGATTAACAGGATTTAAGGATTAACAGGATTTAGATCCTCAATTTCTAGAATAATTGATTTTGATACAGGATGATTGGAAGAAAGAAATTAGGGATATTTTAGATATGGGTAAAAATAATGATGTTAATAATACAAAATATTACTATATATGCGCGGACAGATTTCGACCCATAACACAAGTATAGTAGAAATTTTGCGTCTTGTCAAGTCTTAAATTTTTGTCTGAATCAGGATGTCCAGGATTTTAGGATTAACAGGATGTTGCTGAATGATTGTTTGTGGGGATGTTGGGATTTTGAGGATGTTGTTTGATGATTGCCTTTAAATGTTATAAACAATCTAAAAATTACCATCCTGTACATCCTTAAATCCTGGTTATCCTGATTCTGACAAATACAACATTCATCACCAACAAACCATCTAAAAATTACCATACTGTACATCCTTTAATCCAGGGGAAACGCATCTTATCAATAAGGGCGATTCAATCTCAATAACGACCAAAATATTCGCATTAACGACCACTTATTGACAATATTTTAGTCCATCACCATGATCCTGAAAAAATCAATCAAACGATAAATAGGGATTTATTGGTCTATACATTAAAACGGTATTTTGTCAATAAGATTTAGATGCGTTTCCCCTGTCCTTTAATCCTGGATATCCTGATTCTGACAATACCTCAGACAGATGAACAGGTATAAAATCAGCATCTAAAATATCAAAGCCCGATTGATACCAAAAGTATGAATTCCAACTTTCATATTTGGACGCTGACACCTCCAGAAGTCTACAAAACACTAACAACAACTCCCCAAGGTATCAGCGAGGCAGAAGCAAATTTAAGATTAAAAAAATCCGGTTATAATGAACTTCCCGAACCCCAAACACGCCCTTTAATTCTGCGTTTCATTGACCAATTAACCCATTTTATGGCGTTGCTATTATGGGTAGCGGGAATATTAGCTTTTATTTCCCAAACACCGGAATTAGGTTGGGCAATTTGGGCAGTAATTTGGATTAATGCTATTTTTAGTTTTTGGCAAGAATATCAAGCAGAAAAAGCCTTATCAGCACTGAAAAAAATCCTACCTTCCCAAGCTAAAGTTTATCGTGATGGCAAATTATCTGTAATTGCTGCCCGTGAATTAGTTAGCGGCGATGTCATGCAATTAGAAGAAGGTGATAAAATATCTGCTGATGCTAGATTGATTGAAAGTCAATCTTTATATGTAGATGCTTCCGTACTTACGGGGGAATCTTTACCCGTTCCCCGCATTAGCGAACCTGTCACCGCAGATAATATCCATGCTTCAGAAGCCAGTAATTTAGTATTTGCAGGTTCTACGGTTGCTGCTGGTCGGGGACTGGCTGTAGTCTATGCCACAGGTACACATACAGAATTTGGTCAAGTAGCCCATCTCACAGCCCATGTGAAACGAGAACCCAGCACTTTAGAAGTGCAGATTTCTAGGGTGGTTCACATCATTACTATCATTGCGTTGAGTATGGGGGTGGTGATATTTTTATTAACGAAGTTATTGGTAGGAATGCAACTACGAGAAAGTTTCATTTTTGCTATTGGCATTATTGTGGCTTTTGTGCCGGAAGGTTTACTACCTACTGTGAGTTTAGCATTGGCTATTGGTGTTAGGCGCATGGCCAGAAAGAATGCTTTGGTGCGGCGTTTGTCTGCGGTGGAAACGCTGAGTGCAACTACTGTTATTTGTACTGATAAAACTGGGACTTTGACTAAAAATGAAATGACTGTCCGCCAGTTGTGGATTCCTAATACTTATATTAATGTGACTGGGGTCGGTTATGAACCCAAGGGAGAAGTGGAAATTTCATCTCCTGAATATCAGTCTCAGGTGCGGTTAATGTTGGCGGGTGCGGCACTTTGTTCTAATGCGCGGTTAAATCATCCCCCTAATTCCAATCAATGGCAAGCTGTGGGTGATCCTACGGAGGCGGCGTTGTTGGTGGCTGCAATGAAGGCGGGTTTGCAGTTGGAGGAGTTACAACAGCGATCGCCCAGAGTTCGAGAAATTCCTTTTGACTCTCACCGGCGACTGATGACGGTGTTGTTAAAAGGTAATTTAGGGTTAGATGATGTTGATAGTTGTGAGTATGTGATTTTTACTAAGGGCGCACCTTTAGATGTATTAGAACATTCCCGGTATTTATGGCATCCAGGGGAAAAGCTGGAATTGACGGAAATTCAGCATGAGGAAATTATTACTGCTAATGATCAATTAGCAAGTCAAGGTTATCGTGTGTTAGGGGTGGCGATAAGGCAAGGTGGGACGGAATTAAACCAGCAAGATAATAATTTATTAGAACAGGATTTGACCTTTTTGGGATTGGTGGGGATGATTGATCCACCACGAAAAGAAGTTGCGGATGCGATCGCCCTTTGTCATCGTGCGGGCATTCAAGTTACCATGATTACAGGTGATTATGGTTTGACAGCAGCAGCGATCGCCCAACGCATCGGTTTAGCAAACGGTAAACCCAGAATTATCACTGGTGAACAATTAGGACATCTTTCTGATACTCAATTACGGCAAATTATCCACAAACACAAAACTGGGTTAGTCTTTGCCAGAGTTATACCAGAACAGAAACTCAGACTAGTCGAAGCATATAAAACCCTTGGTCATATTGTCGCTGTCACTGGTGATGGTGTCAACGATGCCCCCGCTTTACGTGCTGCAAATATCGGCATTGCCATGGGAATTAGCGGTACAGATGTTGCCCGTGAAGCTGCGGATATAGTTCTCATAGATGATAATTTTGCCACTATTGTCTCTGCCATTGAACAGGGTAGGGCGGTGTATCAAAACATCCGTAAGTTCATGACTTATATTCTCGCCTCCAACATGGCGGAGTTTTTACCCTTCCTAGCAATGGTGTTTCTAAAAATACCTCCAGCACTGGTAATTTTGCAGATATTAGCTATTGACTTAGGTACAGATATGTTACCTGCACTAGCATTAGGGGCAGAAAGACCGGAAACTGGTTCAATGGAGTTACCACCCCGGAAAAAAAACCAATCTTTGTTAGATTTACCTTTGTTACTTCGTGCTTACTGCTTTTTAGGACTGCTGGAAGGTATAGCAGGGATGGTAGGATTTTTCTTTGTTTGGTGGACAAATGGTTATCATCTTCCCCAATTACAAGCACTCAGTCCCAGTATTTTATCACACTCAGCGAGTGCTGCCACAATGGCGATTTATCATCAAGCCACAACTATGACTTTAGCGGTAATTGTCGCCTGTCAAGATGGTAACGTTTTTGCTTGTCGTTCAGAACGGTTTTCAATTTTGCGATTGGGCTTTTTTACTAATCGTTTGATTTGGGCAGGAATTGCCATAGAATGGATATTAATTCTCTCTATTATCTATTCTCCTACCCTGCAAAAAATCTTCTCGACAGCACCTTTAAAACCATCTTATTTATTAATGTTGTTATTTTGTCCACCGTTAATTTTAATAGCTGATGAATTGCGAAAAAGAATTATCAATTGTCCATTGTTAAATCATTGACAATATTTTGCTATCATACTACCTAACACTTGTAAATCTATGGGTTTGGAAATATAATCATCAACACCAGCCGCTAAACAAGTTTCTTTATCTCCCTTCATGGCCATTGCTGTTTGGGCAATTATCGGAATATGCTGATATTGGGGATGTTTTCGCAGTTGTTCTACTAAATTTAAACCATTGCTATCTGGTAAATTTACATCCATTAAAATTACTGCTGGTTGTATCTGTGGGAGAGTCATCCACATTTCTTCAGCATTCTTAACACAAGTTACTTGATAACTTAATCTACCTAAATAAATTCGCATTAATTCAGAATTGGCAAAATCATCTTCTACTAACAAAATTTCTCTTGATGTACTGATGGGAATATGAACAGAAGACTGGGGAACAGCAAAATTACTCGTTACTTGACTTAATTCTAAATCTTTTTCTGCTTTGACTTCGATTGCTTCCAAAACTTTTCCTGTGGGTTTAAGTGGTAAGATAATAGTAAAAGCAGAACCTTTATTTACTTCCGATTCTAACTCTAAAGAACCACCATGAATTTGAGCAAGTTGTTGTGTCACTACCAACCCTAAACCAGTACCTTCGTTGTTTCTAGAACCGGGGTTCATAATTTGGCTATAAGGACGAAATAGTAAAGATTGATATTCTTTGGAAATACCAATTCCAGTATCCCAAACTGTAAATCGTAAAGATGAATCTTGTGTAGCTACCTTTAAACCTACACTACCTGAATTGGTAAATTTGACTGCATTAAATAATAAATTCAAGAGCATTTGCTTCAGTCGCAAAGAATCCGCTAATAAAGTTGTTACATCATCGTTAATTTCTAAACGTAATTTCAAACCTTTATTAGCAGCTTTTTCTTTCACTAAAGCTAAAACATTGCTACATAATGATGGTACATCAATTATTTCCCATTGTATTTCTAGCTGGTTGGCTTCTATTTTGGAAAGATCCAAAATATCGTTAATTAAGTCTAGTAAATGCTTACCACTCGATTGAATAATGTGTAAATATTCTTGATGGCGTTGTCTGTCTGGTTCGTAACCTTGTGCTAAAAGTAGATGAGTAAATCCAATTATAGAAGTTAAAGGTGTGCGGATTTCGTGACTGGTATTGGCGAGAAATTGATTTTTAAGTTGATTGGTGCGTTCTAATTCTTGATTATAATTAGCTAATTGTTGACATCTTTCTTGCCAAAATTGTATTTGTTTTAATTGTGTTAAGGCTGTATGACAATGCTGAATTGTTCTTTTAATGAATTGCGATCGCAGGGGAGTTAAGGATGGTTTAATTGAAACACCATTCACGTTAGACTTTGATGTGTCAATAATTAGCCATGCCATCATACCGTTATCATCAACTAAACGCCAAGCACTGCCAGGTTTTTGTTTCTCCATTTGCTGCAAATCTTCCAGTCTGATGGTAGCGTTTAACCTCAAGTCCAGCTTTGTTCCAAGTTGGGATATTATTTCTAGGATTGGTGTTCTCAGGGAGGGAGAACTAGAAACATAACAAATCTTACCCACTATTTCATCTGCTGGAAATTGAGCGATCGCCACCCAATGCGCATTTAAAGCTTTTTCCAGTTCGTTGACTACCGTTTGATAAATTTCTGCTTCTGTCCCTGTGGACTGCATCATATTAGCAGCCAGCAGACAATCATTTAAACGATTCTGCAAATGATTCAAGCTGTTTTGCAACCAAAAATTATCCCGCCGTTGCTGGATTGTGTGCAAAAGTTTTGATGTTCCATCGATCTGGGAGTTTTGTTCTGGTAAGTTTGAAGACTGCTGCATGGTTCACTAGACAGCCAAAGAAACTAACCTTGGCAGGAAATTATGAACTGGATTTTATGTATATTAACGGAGAAATATCTTTTAATTGTAAAACATAACTGATAGTGTCTATTGTAACGCCTAATGCAACTGTTATTGAATCACATTACACATTTATTTTATTTTCTTCACAGAAACTTAAAACAATGGATACACAACTAGCTCAATTAATCATTAACGGCATTGCGGTGGGCAGTATTATTGCTTTAGGAGCAGTAGGACTAACGCTGACCTATGGAATTTTACGATTATCAAACTTTGCTCATGGTGATTTTCTTACCTTGGGAGCTTATTTGACTTTGGTAGCCAATGCCTTGGGTGTAAACATTTGGCTATCAATGATTTTAGCAGCATCGGGAACAGTAGCAGTAATGTTACTGACAGAAAAATTGCTGTGGTCAAAAATGCGGTCAGTTCGTGCTACTTCCACCACACTGATCATCATTTCTATCGGACTGGCCTTATTTCTCCGCAACGGTATTATTTTTATCTGGGGAGGTAAAAACCAAAACTATAATCTCCCTGTCATCCCTGCTTTAGAATTTGGGGAATTACGGATACCGCAAAATCAATTATTGGTACTAGGGTTAGCTGTACTGGCGATTTTGTTTCTTCACTACATATTACAAAACACTAAAATCGGTAAAGCTATGCGAGCAGTAGCCGATGATTTAGACTTAGCTAGAGTATCTGGTATTAACGTTGATAGAGTAATTCTTTGGACTTGGATAATTGCAGGTACTTTTACTTCTTTAGGCGGTAGTATGTACGGTTTGATTACCGCTGTACGTCCGAATATGGGCTGGTTTCTGATTTTGCCCTTGTTTGCCTCTGTGATTTTGGGTGGTATTGGCAACCCCTACGGTGCGATCGCTGCTGCTTTTATCATTGGTATTGTTCAGGAAGTCAGCACCCCTTGGCTAGGTTCTCAGTATAAACAAGGTGTAGCTCTATTAATCATGATTTTGGTGCTGCTCATCCGTCCTAAAGGTTTATTTAAAGGCACAATCTAATACCATTTTGGATTTTGGATTTTGGATTTTGGATTGTGAAAGTCCTGATATATCAAAGTTTCATCTTTTAATTGGGGGTTGCTGAGAAAGTCTTGTCGTGATGACAGGTGCTACGCCACGGTGCTACGCCACGGTGACAGTTTCAAGAGTTGGATAGGAACGATTTTTCCTTTGAGTAGGAATTAAATGCAAGGTTTTTAAGTTTCCACCCCGTAAAAGCTTGCACTTTTTTAACTTCCAGCAGGCTAAGACCCTTTACCTGTAATCTTTTCATGTTTATTCAGCAACCCCTAATTGTTCACATTCATCTTTCAAATTGGTATAAAGAATCAGCCGTCAGCCGTCAGTATTTAGCATCAACCTCATAGCCAGAAAGTTGATCGCTAAATGCTGATAGCTGAAAGCTGATAGCTAATTACTCAATGATCTGAAAATAATAAGCTGCCACCAAGAAGTTGATCGCCAACAGCAGTAACGCCCAACTGGCACGGAAAACATAGGAAGGTTTAGCAGCTTTTCCTTTGGAAGTCATAAATTTGGTTCTCCTGATTTAATCACTTTTCCACAAATAGCAAACATAAGCGCCAATTTTCCACAATCTTTAAAAATATTTGTGTGAAGGGAATAGGGAACAGAGAATAGGTAAATTTTTTGCTGTCACCTGTCACCTGTCACCTGTCACCTGTCACCTGTCACCTTCCTGCCCAGCATGATAAGAACTCCGCACCAGAGGACCAGATCGAACATGATTAAAGCCCATGTCCGCTGCTATTTTACCCAGTTCATCAAATTCCGCTGGTGTCCAATATTTTTGTACTGGGAGATGTTCCAAAGAAGGGCGCATATATTGACCCAGTGTGATGCGATCGCACCCCACAACACGCAGATCCGCCATTGTTTCAATAATCTCTTCCTGAGTTTCTCCGTGTCCCAACATTAAACCGGACTTAGTGGGTATACTGGCATCAATTTCTTTCACTGTTGCTAACACTGCCAAAGAGCGATCGTATTTTGCACCCCGTCGCACCGGACCTGTTAACCTGCGAACAGTCTCCACATTATGGTTATAACAAGCAGGTTTAGCATTTACAATCATGGCTATCCTTTGCTTTTGACCAGTTTCACCCACACCCGCACCACCCCAAAAATCTGGTGTGAGAACCTCAATTTGCGTTTCTGGGTTAATTTGGCGAATTGTTGCCATAGTCTTGACAAAATGACCCGCACCCCCATCAGCTAAATCATCACGGGCAACGGCAGTCAGTACCACATAGCTCAATCCTAACAAATGTACTGATTCTGCTACCTTTTGCGGTTCTTCCTCGTCTACGGGCATTGGTGCGTGACCTTTATCTACTTGACAAAAAGCACAAGACCTGGTGCAAGTCGGACCCATAAGTAAAAAAGTTGCCGTTTTTTGAGCGTAGCATTCCCCCCGGTTGGGACAGCGGCCTTCTTCACAAATAGTATGTATCTGACGCTGCTTAATAATACGTTGTACCGTCGAAATTTCACTAGCTTTACCAATAGAACGGCGTAACCAGCTAGGTATGGCATCAATTTCTGATTTGAGTTCTTGTGCAGAAGTCATATAATCCGTTGATGAACTTGAGAATATAAAAAATCACTGGGAAATACTGTAATATGATACCTATAAAGTTAAAGCTACCAATAGTTTACAAACCATTGTTTACAAGGCAAGCAGCAATTTGAAAATTTACTTCCGGTTTCCTTACAGCTTTGGCAATTATACGGAAATATACTCTCCCCCAATTTACGCAAATCTTGTATATAGTGGGAGAATTCTTAATGTCAGTCGGCGCGTCAGCCATATAAACTTATAGTCTCTGGTAGAGTAATCAGTCGTGGCCAACAAAATTTTAGTTATCGATGACACTACAGTTGTCAGAGTAAAAGTCCGTGAAATGTTGCCTCCAGGCAATTTTGAGGTATTAGAAGCAAAAGACGGTTTAGAAGGATATAATCTCATCCTTAAAGAAAAAGTCAGCTTGATCATGTTGGATTTTATTTTACCGAAAATGAGTGGCTGGGAAGTTTTCCAAAAAATTCAAGCCAACCCAGAATTAAAGAAAATTCCTTTAGTGATCATGTCTGGCCGTAAGGAAGAGGTAACAGAAAAAATTCCCGAACCATTTGAATATTTTGAATTTCTCAACAAACCTTTTGACAATAGACAGCTGATTACTGCTATTAAATCAGCTATGGCAAAAGCAGCTAAAAAAGGCCGTACAGATGCTGTTACTCCAGTAGCTACTGCAACAGCAGCATTAGGAGCTACTAAGGCTGGTACAGAAGGAGCTTCGTCCGCAGAAATTCAAGCTCTGAATGCTAAAATTGCCAAGATGCAAGCAGAAATTGATAATTTAAAGAAACAGCTAACTCAGGTGGTGACATTTATTAAGCAGAAAATTAAATAAGTCTTCTTGGCTCTTTCTATCTTTCTTTTGACACTCCCCGCTCTCAAGAGTATCCATTACCCACATCTTTCTTAACAATCTTGAAACATTTATGTGGCAACGGTTTCAACGCTTGAAAATTTCCCTACTCTTGACAAAATGTACCTTATTCTTTTTGATAAAACCCTTATTTTATTGAGAATCATCAACGGAGGATTAAGGTTTGGGGGTTTGCGAGCGATAGCTCTCACGAATGTTAAGAAAGATCCCGGTAATGGATAGCGAAACTCACAGGGGTAGGTTTTTAATATTATCTGTGAAGGGATGACCTGGAAGACAAGGAGGGAAAGTAGACAAGGAAGATTTGATACGCACAATGGTATTTTGACGGACTGTTCTGGTGACCAAGAGAATCTGATTTTGTACGGTTTTCCTCCCTTGTCTACTGTCCTTCCAAGTCATTCAAGTCTTGTCCTCACGACAATGTAAAATACCTACCCTTGTGAGATATCCCCATCTCCCCATCTCCCC
>NZ_JADEXH010000027.1:0-86601 GCF_015207205.1 Sphaerospermopsis sp. LEGE 08334
TGGCTAATTCCCAATAGCAGGCATCTTCAGCACTGATTCTAGCGTATAATCTGAGTATCTTTGCACTTTACCTTCATTTCCTCAAAAGCAGTTGTGGTGAAGGTTAGATAGTTTTCGGAGATGTCTATTAATATTGTCATTATTTCTGCTCTACCCGCTTCTATTAAACGGGAAGCAAATATAAGATTAAATTGTAAAAAATCTACACTAATTGTAATCATTCCTGTCGTGCCATACCAATAACAAAGATGATAATGAACAGGTTTTTTATAAAAGGAACGAATCAATTTCATTAACCAGTAATCAGGAGTTGAGTGAGTAGTATTAGTAAAAGTAATGGCATTTTCATTGATTTCTTGTTTTTCAAAATTAAATTCTGATAGTAATTTATGAACTGTGTTAAAATGTTGAGCATCAATAGCATTAATCATAAAAACATTAGGGTGACAGTTGGTGATAAATCTTGCACTCAAAGCACTTTCAGATTCTTCCATTTCCAACTCAGGAATAAACGGTAAAGGTTGTTGAGGTGTTTCTCCTGTCCAAACCCAAATTAAACCATATTTTTCAGCAGTAGGCCAACTTTTAGCTTTAACTTTAACAGGTTCTTCTAAACAAGGAATTTCTACACAAAAACCTTCAGAATCAAATTTCCAGTGATGAAAAAAACAGCGTATTTCATTACCTTCTACTGTTCCTTCTCCCAGATGAGCGCCAAAATGAGGACAGTAAGCATCTAAAATCACAGCTTGTTTATCTTCACCACGATAAATTACTAATTCTCTACCCAAAATTGTCACGGGTTTAACTTCACCAACTCGTAACTTTTTAGAAGGTATTACCCAATACCAACCTTCAATAAAACGTTCTGGTTGATTGAAAATTTTAGGTTTTCTAGTATAGTTCAAATTTGCTGAATTGACGTTCATTTTTAGATTTATACTTATAGTCAAGGGGGTAATCTAGAAATATCACACCCAGCAAATAAAAACGGTTATTTTTGGTACTTCATTGGTAATTGGTAATTGGTGATTGGTGATTGGTGATTGGTGATTGGGTAAGATTGTTAACCGATTCTCTATTCCCATTCGTATGTTATCATCAAAATAAGAGTTGGAAAAATCTGCTGTGTTAATTGAAGATAAACAACTACTTTTAATTGGTCAGGTAACAGAAAAAAGTGGTGTTCCTATTAGAACAATTCGTTATTATGAAAGTTTAGGTTTAATTCAAGCATCAGCACGTACTGAAGGAGGTTATCGGCAATTTTCGTCTGATGTATTAACTCGATTATCTTTTATTAAAAGAGCGCAACATTTGGGGTTAAGTTTAGAAGAAATTAAAGATATTTTGGAAGTTTATGATCACGGTAAACCCCCTTGTTGTGAAATTCAAGAAAAACTGCAAGCAAAGTTATCACAGATTGATCATCAAATTGAGCAATTATTAACTTTACGCTCAGAAATTAATCAATTACTTTCCGGTTGGCAAAATACAGAAATCAAACCTGAAGATACTATTTGTCCAATTATTCAGAAATAAATTTTAATTGGTGGTTGGTGGTTGGTGATTGGTGATTGGTGATTGGTGATTGGTGATTGGTGATTAGTAAAATTATTCCCTATTCCCTATTCCCTATTCCCTATCTTCTCACCTCTGATTTACTGAAAATAAACCACCATAATTCTAAACCTATTAAACCTAACCCAGCAATAATCACACCGACTTTTACACCTACAGGTTGTGCAATAATTTGAAATTGACTATTATTATGTTGTGAATGAGAACTGGATATTTCTGCGGTTGCTGGACTTGATGTTAATAATACTAAACAAGCAAGAATTACCCAAAAAATGTTTTGATTTTTTTGCTTTAACACTTAATTGACTCCTGCTTGAAACTTACGTAATCTTAAAGCATTGCTAACTACAGAAACGGAAGAAAGTGCCATTGCTGCACCTGCAAGAATGGGGTTAAGTAACCAACCGAAGATAGGATAAAGAATACCTGCTGCAACAGGGATACCAATGATGTTATAAATAAAAGCAAAGAAGAGATTTTGCTGAATATTATTAATGGTAGCGCGACTAAGTTGAATAGCGGTGACAATTGCTTGCAAATCTCCAGAAATTAAAGTTATATCACTTGCTGCGATCGCCACATCTGTACCTGTTCCAATAGCTATTCCTACATCTGCTTGCGCTAACGCTGGTGCATCATTAATACCATCCCCCACCATGGCGACAATTTTAGATTTTGGATTTTGGATTTTGGATTGCAATGATTTAATGATAGCAGCTTTTTGATCAGGTCTGACTTGAGCAAAAACTTGAGAAATACCAACTTGATGAGCGATCGCTTCCGCAGTAGGTTGATTATCTCCTGTTAACATTACCACTTCTAAACCCATCTTTTGCAATGTTTTTACCGCTGCTGTTGAGGAAGGTTTTAAAGCATCCGCAATACCCATTATTCCTGCTAATTCTCCATCAACAGCCATTAAAATGACAGTTTTTCCTCCGGTTTCCCAAGCAATTTTATATTCTTGCAAAGCATCGGTATTAATTGCTAATTGATTTAACCAGTATTCTGTCCCAATTTGCACTGAATGATGATTAACAATACCTTGTACACCACAACCAGCAACAGCTAAAAAATCCGTAACTTCTGTTAAATTAACCTGTTGAGATTCGGCATATTTTACCACAGCTTCCGCTAGAGGATGTTCAGAATTTCTTTCTACAGATGCAGCTAATTTTAATAAATTCAATTCATTTTGATTTGCTGTACCTTTAGCAGTCACAAAATCTGTAACTGTGGGTTTACCTTGAGTTAAAGTCCCGGTTTTATCAAGTACAATAATTTTAATTTTATGTGCTAATTCTAAACTTTGGGCATCTTTAATTAAAATACCATTTTCCGCACCTTTACCAGTTCCTACCATTACAGAAGTAGGAGTAGCTAAACCCAAAGCACAAGGACAAGCGATAATTAAAACACCCACCATTGTAATCAGAGAAAGGGTAAAATTACCTGTAAAATTAAACCAAATCAAAAAAGTAGCGATCGCAATAGCAATAACAGCAGGAACAAACCACCCTGTTACCTGATCTGCTAATCTTTGAATAGGAGCTTTAGAACCTTGAGCTTCTTGGACTAATTTAACAATTTGTGCTAAAAAAGTATCCTTACCTACCCTAGTTGCTCTAAATTTAAAACTACCAGTTTTATTAATTGTCGCCCCAATAACTT
This sequence comes from Sphaerospermopsis sp. LEGE 08334, assembly GCF_015207205.1. Classification (NCBI taxonomy): domain Bacteria; kingdom Bacillati; phylum Cyanobacteriota; class Cyanophyceae; order Nostocales; family Aphanizomenonaceae; genus Sphaerospermopsis; species Sphaerospermopsis sp. LEGE 08334. The sequence goes on from NZ_JADEXH010000027.1 coordinate 3,253, forward strand.
CATCACCAGCTTGCTTTTTCACAGGTAAACTTTCACCCGTTACCATCGCTTCATCAACCATTGAATTACCATCAATTACTTCCCCATCAACGGGAATTTTTTCCCCAGGACGCACCAAAATTATATCATTAATAATTACATTTTGAATAGGAACATCAATTTCTTTTCCATCCCGCACAACTCTAGCTGTTTTTGCTTGCAAACCTATCAATTGTCTAATAGCTTCTGAAGTTTGTCCCCTAGCACGATGTTCCAAAAACCGCCCCAACAAAATTAAAGTTACAACCATTGCTGCAACTTCATAATAAACATGAGTTTCTAAACCTTGGGCAATAAAAAAACCTGGAAACAGCGTCACAAATAAAGAATAAAAATAAGCAGCACCAGTACCCAAAGCAATTAAAGTATCCATCGTGGCGGTGTGGTGTTTTAAAGACTTCCAACCATTTCTAAAAAACGCACCTCCACACCAAAACTGCACCGGAGTTGTTAATATTAACTGCAACCAAGGATGATGTAAAAAATCAGGAATAAAAGGTAATTTTAATCCCGTCATCATCGGTAAAGAACCGACAAACAGAAAAATGCTAATTATCCCCCCTGTCCATAATTTAAGCTTTAATTCTTGTTCTTCTGCTATTTTTTGGACTTGTTCCATATTATCTTCACCCTGTGCTTCTGCCATAGCAAAAGATGAATAACCAGCATCTTCAATAGCAGCTTGAATTTCTGTTAAATTAGTCTGTTGTGGTTCATAATTAATAGTTGCTTGTTCTGCACCAAAATTAACATTGCAATCAATCACACCAGGAACTGCAAGTATAGCTTGTTCCACATTATTAGCACAGGAAGCACAACTCATTCCTTTGAGTTTGAGAGTAATATTATTCATAATTTAGAGTAGGGAATAGGGAATAGGGAATAGGGAACAGGAAAAGGCAAAAGGCAAGAGGCAAAAGGCAAAAGATAAATATTCTTCCCCTGCTTCCCCTGCTTCCCCATCTCCCTAACTATTAAGCAGGAGGATAACCAGCAGCAGTTAAAGCTTCTTTAATAGCAGTTTCTGAAGCTTGAGTATCGACATTGACAAGTTTGGTTTTGGGATCAGCTTCCACGTTAGCGTTAGCATCTACGGCTTTAACTGCATTGGTAATATTGTTGGCACAAGCAGAACAAGCCATTCCCGGTACTGTAAGTTTGATTGTCATAACTTTAAACAAGAAAGTGAAAAAATCAAGTGAACAAAAAATTAAGATTCAACTTATACAGCAGTTTCGAGGTAAATGAGGTACAAGGTTAACAAGCAGGATGCCTGTTCCACAAGGGTTTTATGATTTGAATTTGTACCTCACTGGTATGAAATATGCTGTAACTGATAACTGATAACTGTCACCTGTCACCTGTCACCTGTCACCTTTTCTAACTGCTGCAATTTCTCCAGTTGGGCAGTTTGCGTTTTGATGATAGCTTGAGCTAAATTGCGAATTTGTGGCTCATTAGCATTTTCAGCAGCTTTCTTTGCCATCTTCACTGACATTTGTTGATGATCTATCATCCGCCGCAAAAATTCCTGGTCAAAGTTGGGGGCATTTTCTAAAGATTCTAAACTCATCATTCCGCCCATACCACCCATACCCATACTCATACCCATACAATTCATTGTACCGGCAGGAAGTTCTGCGCTATATAACTGTTTGTGCAAAGCTTTTAACTGGGCAATTTCTTTAGTTTGCTCGGTTTTTATCTCAGTAGCTAATGCTCTTATTTGCGGATTTTTTGCTTTTTGTATGGCTAAATCTGCCATTTGCAAGGTTTTTTGGTCATGGTGAACCATCATGTTTAGAAAACGCTGATCTCCCTGTTGTTGGGGCATGGTGTTTGTCTCACCCGCAGGGATAGAAGGCGAGTTTTCCTGTTGTTGTGCTTGTACGCTAGGAGTTAGGGATATAGCAACAAGTAAACCCAAAAGACCAAAATTGACTGATTTGTTAAGCATAGCTTTTGCTCCTTTCGCTTCTCAAGGAAGGCTTAGGGCATTTCTGCCAAAAATCAGCAATTTGTTTTGCTTATGTTACCAATTTTTGGCTGAGAGTCCTGTTGTGTTGTCTAATTTATCCTAAACCCTCTAGTCGACTAGAGAGTCTAGATTGATTTTACAAATCTTAATATTTTGCCATTGATATCATGTCCGACCCATCACTGACGATATAGCTGTGTCATCATTGTATTTTCTTTTCCCAATTACCAATTCCTCAAAATCCCGATTTTTGTATTTTGGATATGATACACCCTTGGATTTTTCTCAAGCCTATATTACCATAACCACTCAAGAAGTCAAGACCCTTGGAAAATCGTTATCTGAAAAAAACTTATTGACAGTAATTCTCAGACATTTAGCGGGAAAAATGACTTGTGTAACTTTTTTGGCAAAATGCTATTTAAATAATTTATATATTTACGCTGATTAGTTTGCCGATTCTAATCATAGCTAAAAGTAACTGGTATAATTGCATCTTGTAAATTTGCACCTTTGAAGTTAGCACCTGTTAAAATTGCACCTCTGAGATTAGCACCTTGAAGATTTGCACCTGCTAAATTGGCATATTTTAAATTAGCCCCAGTTAAATCAGCATTCGTTAAATTAGCTTCACTGAAATTAGCTCGAAATAGATAAGAACTACCTAAATGTACTCTAGTTAAATTAGCCTTATAAAAATTAGCTTGATAAAGATAACTTTGCATAAGTTCTGCTTCATATAAATTAGCTTCTGAAAAGTCAGCATTAATTAAATTAGCACCCATCAAATTAGCAAAACTCAGATTACTGCGGATGAGTTTACTAGCAGCCAAATCAGCATCTTTTAAATTAGCGTTATGAAAATCAGTACCAATTAAATTAGCGTCTGTGATAATTGCACAGATGAGATTAGCAGCTTTTAAATCAGCACCAATTAAAGTTACCTGAGATAAATTTGCCTGGGTCAAAATGGCATCTTGGAAATTAGCGATACTCAAGTTAGCTTGATAAAAGTTAGCTTCAATTAACTTAGCGTGAGAGAGATTAGCATTACTTAAATTTGCACCTTGAAAATTTGTTCGCACCAGCAAAGCATGACTTAAATTTACCTTATTTAAATTCACACCTTGGAGATTTGCACCCCGAAAGTTTTCTCCTGCTAAGTTAGCGGTACTCAAATCAATTTCAATTTCCGGGTTTTCTTTTCTCCATCCTGTCCAGGTGACAGCACCTGATTTTAATAAAGTTAGATGTTGTTGATGTGCCATTTTTATTAATCCTTTTATTCCTGACGCTGACTTTGAGGAGTGCGGCCTGGTACATTTTCAATTGCGGCTAAAGCTCCTGCCGCACCGGCTAAAATATCTCGTTCCGTTCCTCCTAAATAAAGTCGCCCAAAACTGCCGACAGCTTGGACTTCCAGAATATTAATTGCGGCTGCTTTTTCAGCTTCATTAGCTGCCAGTGCAGCGTAAGCAGCAGGTTCAACTTCTAAGACATAAAGGGTTTGTCCTGCTAATAACAGTTGTCCGCGACGGGTACGGTTGATGAGTTGGGTTTGGTAAGCGTCAATGTTGCGGATGATCTGGCTAGAAACCACACGGGGTTTGAGACAGTCTTCTTTTCTGACTCCCAACAAGTCTAAAATCGCTTGTCCTGCGGCTCGTGTTTCTCCTTGAGAACCGGAATGTATTTCTAAAAGTCCATAGAGTCGTTCGACTATCTGCACTCCCGGACGGACAGAAGCAGATTTTAAGGCTACGTCTGTAACTTTATTGATTTCAATACCGGGTGAGATTTCAATCCACAGGGATGTATCCCCTGGTAATGGTAAAAAACCTTGGGCTACTGTTCCCATATATGCTGCGTGTTGCGGTTGCAGGTTGTCTAGAAATACGAAACTGCGTAATTCTATGCCCAAAGTGTTTTTCTCCAGTTATGAGTATGCAATATATGAGTTTACCGATAAAGGCTACATCTGAGAAGAAGGAGATCAAGGAGTCAGGAGTTCTAGGAGTCAGGAGTTCAAGGAGTCAGAAGGCAGGAGGTAAAAGTCGGGGCATAGCCTCTTGGTGGCATTCCCAGTCTGAGACTGGGAACGAGATCAACGAGATCACTTCCCCCTGCTCCCTGCTCCCTGTTCCCTGTTCCCTGTTCCCTATTCCCTATTCCCTTAAAACGGCGTTACTGTTTGTAAATGCAGATTTGTCCCGGTGTGGGGATGTTTAAATGTGATTTCTCTGGCGTGTAGATGTAATCGAGTAGCGTTAGCATTGCAACCATATAGGCGATCGCCTAATATATTAATTCCCAATCCTTGCACATCCGCAGCATGAACCCGTAATTGATGAGTTCTTCCTGTTAGGGGAATAAATTCTACACGGGTGTAATTTCCTTTTTTTTCAATAACTCGATATTCCGTAACGCTGGGTTTACCTTTTTCCCAATCTACTTTTTGATAAGGTCGGTTTTCAGGATCTCCCCACAATGGTAAATTAATAATACCTTTTTCTCCTTGTTCTGTGGTCAGTGAACCTGAAATAATGGCTTCATATATTTTATGTATTTGTCGGTTGGCAAATTGCTGATTTAGCTGTGCATAAGTGTTTTTATTCCGTGCTAAGATTAAAATCCCAGATGTTTCTTGATCTAAACGATGCACTGACATTAATTCCCAATCATACAAATTTCGTAAACGACTTAAAACACTATCTTGGTTTTCTACATACCGCCCCGGTACTGATAATAATCCCGGTGGTTTATTTACTGCAATTAACCATTCATCTTGATAAATAATTTCTAAGTTGTAAAAATCAGAAGTTGCAATTTTTAAACCAGATAGCAAAAACCCCATTAACGGTTGACATCTTTCAACACAAGCACCATAAAATTCTCCTGGAATCTTATCTTGAATTGTATCATATTCTGAAGATTCACCACACCAAAATTCCGCCATTGCTAGGGGTTTTAATTGATGAGTTGCAGCATAATGTAACAACTTGGGAGCGCAACATTCACCTGTTCCCGTCGGTGTTCCTGTTGGTAGTAATTGTTGGATAGATAAAGATTTTCCCGAAAAATTAGTTAATTTATAAGCTGCGTGCATTTGCTTTTGTAATTCCCTGGATAGCTCTTTTCTCTGTTGTTTAAGTTCTCTAATTCTGCTATCTGCGGCTGTTATTATTTCCTTTAAGGGGTGCAAAATTTCATTTTGACGACGTTTGAGGTATTTTCTTTCAATTCCCTGCTGACGGCTTTCTACTTCTAGTTCTGCTAAAGCAAATTCTAACTTTTCTCCTGTGAGGTTTTGTTGATATTGTTGGCGTTTTTCTTGTCGTTGTTTTTTACTATAATTATATTGTAAATTCATGATTTCTAACTGCTGTTTAAATTCAGCAGCTAAGGTTTCATATTGTTGTCGTTCTGGAATTTGTTGAAGTTGAATAATTTCCTGTTTAATTTTTTCCAATTCTGCTAAAGTTTGCTTTTCTGCTAAAGCTATTTCTTCTCTTCCGGGAATAGGTGAAACCCAACCTGCAACTACACTTAAACCGTTTAAAAGACCAGAAAATGCTTTAATAACTCTTTGTTCACCGTTGGGTAATTCAACTAATAAAATACCATACATTTTTCCTTCATTTTGATAAATTTTATTTTCCCGAAGTTGCTGCATTAAACCTTTAGCAATAGCTTCACTTAACGCTGTGCGTGGTAATTTCAGAAGTTCCCCTGTTTGGGGACATTTTCCCTCATAGTAATAGTTAGGTGGTGCAAGTTCAATCTCCATATCTGGGTTAATAAAATCTGATAAATGATGTAAAATTACCATCTGAAAATTACCATCTATTTTCTAGTGTTTTTTATAGTAATTTTAATGACTATTGAACATTTATTGAAGATTTAACTTAGCTTATTATTGATGCAATACTGTCTCTTTCAAACTCTCTTACCTTTGTGTACTTTGCGCCCTTTGCGGTTCAATCATAAGCAAACGGACATGATTTTACAAAACAATTACCAAAGTTTCCTTAATTGTTTACTAAATGCTTAAATCATCCATTTCCTAAAAATTTAGCTTTCATTTCTTCCAAGTCTTTATCTATAGCATCGTTATTAGTAGAATTATTAGTAGTAACAGATGGTTGTGGTGTCACATTCTGCGGTTGCACTTTAGCACCTGTAAACTGTGTTTTGATTTCTAATAATTCTTGCTCAATTTGACTAGGAGTTTGAGAAGAAACTGTAGGTTGAGAAGTTGAAGGTTTTTGTTTAACTGGTTGAGTAATTATTGTCGGTGGGATAACTGCGGAAGTTTGAATATTTAAATTGTTATTTATGTTATTCAAATCTTGCAGAACTTCCTGAGTTGTTTGATAACGCCGACTAGGGATAGTTTCTACCATTTTATCAATAATTCTCCCTAATTTATCACTAACAGCAGTTGGTAAATTTTGTCTCCACACCCAAGCAGCGTTATGAGTATCATAGCTATCAAAAGGCGATCGCCCTGTTAATAAATTAATACAAGTTACTCCCAAACTATAAATATCACTGGCAAAAATTGCCCTTCCCCGCATTTGTTCTGGTGCGACATATTCAGGACTACCTATACTTGTTCCTGTATGATTTAAAGCTGTACTTGTAAAAGATTTTGCCGCCCCAAAATCAACAATTACTAACTTATTATCACTAATACGACGAATAATATTTTCTGGTTTAATATCGCGGTGAATGACTTGTTTACTATGACAAAATTGCAATACATTTAATAAATCATTCAACAATTGGCGAATTTGATTTTCATTAAAAGCACCTTTGTTTATTAATTCATGAGCTAAATTTTGCCCATCAATAAATTCTTGGACTAAATACTGTCTGTCATCTTGAGTACAATAAGCCAGCAGTGCGGGAATTTGGGGATGTGTTCCCAATTCATCTAACTGAATAGCTTCCTGATTAAATAACTCTATTGCCTTTTGTACCGTATTTGTACCCTGTGCTTGGGGAAAAAATTGTTTAATTACACAGGGAGGTTTTGAGGGTTTATCCTCATCCACCGCTAAAAAAGTCCTACCAAAACCACCTTGTCCGATGGGTTTAATAGCGCGGTAACGTTCTTTTAAAAGTAACTTAGTACCGCAAGTTAGGCAAAACTTGACATCATCAGGGTTTTCCGGTTTAGAACAATGGGGGTTAAGACAGTAACTCATAAAGGCGATTCCTTCGGAGAGGTTTGCTAACGCTCACTTGTCTATATTGTGCCTTGTGCTTTGTTAAATGTTAATTGTTAAGATTATTCAAGAAAAGCATAGTTTAACAAAAAAGATAAACAAATTGGACTTTGATAATCATGAAAAATCAATTTTCTTGGACTCAACAATGATATCCTATTAGTCCCACCCAAGTAGCACAAAATTTACTTTGGGTCTGGTCTGATCATAGTTTAACAGCATTTACAGATTGCACATCCAAACAACCAGCTACCATTCCCGAAACAGAACTGGATATTAATGCAAGCGACTGATTTATGTTTGAAGCACCAATATGTTAATTATCATCAGCTTGTTAGTAAAATTACTCATATAATTGGCAGTAATATCAACAATTATTGCTGTTTGTAGTTCTTTGGCATTTTATTTATTAGATGATCCTAGTAATTATATTGTGTAACAATACCTTAGCCATTTTCCCGTAGGTTGGGTTGAGGAACGAAACCCAACAAATACGTTGGGTTTTACTTCGTTCAACCCAACCTACAAATCAAGATATTTTTGATTTTGGCAAAGGTATTGGTGTAAAAATCAGAATTTCTTAAAAGTTTAAAGTTTAATTTGCACAAGTTTTTATATTAAATTGATAAAATCTTTATTTTCTTCAAAATTTTATATGTTAAGCTAACCAACATTACGGTAAATAAAGTACCAAAACTTTTTACAGTGATATTTTCCAGGTATCAAAGTTAATTCGTGCAAAAAGTAGATAACTTTTAAATAAAAGAAAAGATAATTTTCCCTGCTGAATTAACAATCAAACCGCATCTAATCCAGGTTTTTGGTACTCATACAGGGGCATTTTATTAGTTGGTGAGCAGTCCAGATAGCTAATTATCAATAATAATCATAGACAAAATCAATTTAGCATTATATCTGGACTTATTTAGTAGCCAAAATATCAAAACCTAATTCACTTTTTCCAAATTATTGAGGATTAACACATGGTTCTTACTGTTAGAAAAACAATTCGTGATATTGTCTTCAGCAATCGCCAATTAGCAAAATTGTACTACTCAGTTAGCTTGACTCAACCTGTTTTACCACACTGGGTTGGTAATGACTACTACCGCACAAAATCATCATGGGAATTACAACCCCATCTCTGTCCATGTGATCTTGAATTAATAGAATATTTGCAAAAATATAATATTCAGGATCAGACAGTATTTCATTTTGGTACAGGCGCTCATCACATTTTAGGATTAGAAAATCAGAAGTTAGCAAAACCCAATGAAATTATTGGTATTACTGCTTCTATTCCTGAACATGAAGCTTATGTGCAAATGTGCCGTAAAAATCGCCAACTAGCTAAATTTTACAAGGTACTTTGTACAGATATCTACACTCTCACAGATCGTTCTTTACCAATGTTAGATGTGGTTGCACTCTTTCATATTGGTGAATTTTATATGGCTGAAGAAGCTCCCTTTGTGCATCATAATGATGAATCAATGGTTGATTTATTTCTCAGAAAATTGAATCCTCACGGGAAAATACTGTTCTATACACAGTCTGTAGGTTATGCTAAAGCTGAAGAAATCATCGAATCATTTACAGCCCAAGGTAAAATTTACCTAGTTGAAAAATACAAGAGTCTTTTGGTTTATGCTCAGAAAAAGTAAGTTGAATCAAGCAGTGATGTGATATTAATTTAGAATAGGTAATATTTAGATCCCCCCAACCCACTTTTTAAGGGGGGCTAATACCAATTCTCTGTAATAAGGTTGATTCAAGCGTTTTTAATAGAAACAATGGTGTGGTTATAAGATCAATATTTTCTATCTTACATTCTACCTAAATTCTCAAGCAATACCTTCTTCCCTTCTTCCTTCGTGTTCTTCGTGTCTTCGTGGTTCATTAAAAAAGGGAACAAGCAAAACACTCTGCGGTATTTTGAGCGATTTTAAATTTTTTATAGGCTTTTTCTAGAGCTTTCCTTGCTGTTCCAGTTGGACTCAGTGCAGCACTAATTAAAACATTGGTGTCAATGACAATTAATTTATGATTCATCAGCTAATAATTCTTCTAATATTTCTTCTGTAAGTCCTTTAGCTTGAGCATTTTTACCAATTATATCAAAAACAGTTAGTAAATCTTTCTCTCTGTTTTTAGGCTAATTTTTCTTTATTTGTTGGATAATTTGTTCCTGTTCTTGTGCAGGAAGTTGTAAAACAAGATTAAGAATTTGCTCAAAAGTTAAAGGAAGTGAGTAGGTTTTTTGTGTCATAGTATTTTCTCAAGTATCAACATCGATCATCGGTAATTAACCAACCATCTTTTTTTAAAGCTATTTTAACTGTATTATGAAAAATATCTTTCGCTGACATAAAAATTTAAAGTGATTTTTTATCTTAAATTATACCTAATTTTTTAAGTAATGCCTTTATATTATATTCGTAGATTGGGTTAAGCAAAGCGCAACCCAACGCAATAAAATTATGAAGATGTTGGGTTACGTACCTCAACCCAACCTACATACTACATACTTGTATAAGAACAATTTAATAGAATAAGCATTTGTTCTGATAGTAAATTTTTTAGTTTCGTTATAATATTAACTGAGTTGTTATATATCTTTACCAATACAACTTTACCTAATTAGTTATTGAAAGGGGTATTTCTATGATTACTATTACTATTTTGATAGGTATTATCTTAATTTTGAGTTATCTACTATATAGAGAAAATAATCAACAGCAATTAAATATTACTACACAAGATGTTCAGAATGTGGCTAAATATAATTTAATCACTAAAGTTTTTTTAGATGTATTTTCTCAATCTCAGCAGTTGAATAAAAAAGTTGAGATATTGACTGGTGACAATGAATCTTTAAAACAAGAAATTCAAAAGCTAGAACAACAAATTAATACTTTACTTCAGGAATATCAAACAACTTTAGAGTTGAATAATAAGTTACAGATACAAAATACTATTTTTAAACAAAGAAATCAAGACTTGGAAACAAATCAAAAATCCTTTATTCAAAAGTTGGGAGGTATTGTTTATAAGGAAAACTTGGAAGATAAAACATGGGATTTGGTTTTAGACAAAGTTCAGGTGTTAATGAATGAACGTAATGAAGCTGTGATCAAAATTCAAGCTATTAATCAAGATATTGAAGTTATTAAACAGAAAAATGAACTTCTTGTTAAAGAAAAGAATACATTTGATCAATCATTGCAAGTTCTCAAGTCTATAATTGCTACAAAAGAAAATGAGATTAATTCATTAACTTCAAAGTTGAGTGGTTTAGAATTTAGATGTGAAGAGTTAGTTAAAGATTTACAATCTAGAACTGATAATAGTATTGAGTTAGAGCAAATTAAAAACGAATTAAAAAACCTGCAAGATGTTATAATTTATAAAGATGGTTTGATTCAAAGTTTGGAAATACAAAAAGGGGAGAATTTACAAAATATATCGTTATTAGAAGCAAGTGTTACTAATGAAAAATCTAATTGTGAATCACTGACACAAGAGAATATGAGTTTGCATAGTCGTGTGCAACAATTAGAAGGTGAAATTGAAGTTTTAAATAATAAACCTGTAGATAGTGATATAGAAAGGTTATCATCTCAGATTGCTCAAAAAGATAATGAGATTAAGAAGTTAGAAGTTGAGAATAATCAAAATATTCAAAAAATTGAGCAGTTGAAAATAAAACTTACTGAAAAAGAATTAGAGTTAAAAACAACTATACAGGATAGTAATAATCGTATTCAGGAATTGGAAAAAGAAAGAGATTTTTTGAAATGGAAATTAAGTGTATTGTCGGTTAGTGATAGTAGTGGGTTGACTGAGGAATTACAAAAACAGATTGCTCAAAAAGATGGTGTGATTAAAAAATTGGAATTTGAAAATTATCAAAATCGTGAAAGTATCAAATCATTAGCAGAAAGTTTTGATGAATTAACAGAGAATTTTAATGAGACAGAATATCAACTAGAAGTAGTGACAAGAGAGAAAAATTATCTGGATAACCGTGTTAAAGACTTGGAAGCTGATGTTAGAGAATTGGAAGGAGAAAAGTATTTGTTGATTCAGAAGTTAAGAGATACAGAATCAGAAATTAGTGAATTAAATCAAGAAATTAACGAATTAAAGCAAAAAAATAGTGAATTAGAGCAGGATCTTTCATCAATGTCTCAGTATGCAGATGAACTAGAACAGTATGCAGAAGATTTAGAACAGTATTATTTAGAGAAGTTAGAAACCTATTCAGATACTCCTAATATAAACAAATTAGAGGAGTTACAAAAACAAATTTATGAGAAAGATACTTGTATTAGACAGTTGAAAGTGAAACTAGAAAATTGTTCAAATTTGATCAATATAACCGAAGTAGAGGATATAAAAAAACAAATTGATAAAAAAAATGCTTATATCCTAAATTTGAAATTATCTCATGATGCAGAGATTGATATTGACCTTAACATTATTAGCTCGTTAGAAAATTCTCTGTATGAAGAACAACGGAAAGTCAAACATTTTCGTGGTGTCATAAGAAAGCTAAAAAAGTACATCAGATAAATTAAAATCTAAACCGATGCGAAACCAGTAAACTGTCTGACATAAGGTGATCTAAAACCTAAAACAATATCCGTTTTCGGAACACCTAACTCTACCAACTCATTAGCTACACCTTCCTCTGTAAAATCGCACTGAATCCAGATTTTCCCGTTGATAATATCTATATGAATCATTGAACCATAAGTCCGTTTTTCACCTTCCCATCCTAGATGAATTACTAAATAATGATCTCTTTGATTATCAAATATTAATTGTAGTTCTGTTCCCTTAGCTAAATGACTTTCTGTATGTCTTGCTAATACAGTCTGTACTAATTCTGAATAATTCATTCTTTCCATAAAACAATCTCCTGTTTGCTACCTTCAAATATCAATAGTTTTAAGTTATGTTCACCAATTATGTCTTGAATCACAGGTTTCAGAAAAAATGCTGTATATATTTCATAACTAATTGCTAAATATAAAATACGATCAGGTTCTTCTGTTCTTAAAATAGAACGGTAATTAAGTGTTTGCCCTAAAGCTGTATGAAATTCACTAATTGCCGATTTTCCTAAAAAAGATTTTATCTCAACAGCTATTTTTTGTCCTTCTTTTTCTGCTCCTAAAAGTCGCTCTGCTCCTAAATCAATACGAAATTCTATAGTATCTACTATAAATATTAAAGGATCAGCAGTAATTAACCAACCATCCTTCTCTAAAGCTAACCTAACTGCATTATGAAAAACATCCTTCGCTGACATAAAAAATTAAAGCCATATTTTCTATCTTAGATTATACCTAATTTTTGAAATAATACCTTCCTCCCTCTGCGCTCTCTGCGTCTCTGCGTGAGCATAAAAAAAGGGATAAGCAAAAACGCCCATCCCCAAAAAATCAACTAATTAAATGATTTAAGTTCCAGACTGCCAAGAATTGATATACTCAACCTGATCAGCAGTCAAACTATCAATGTAAATACCCAAAGCTTGCAACTTCAAACGAGCAATTTCTTGATCAACCTCAGTGGGAATAGAATACAAACCAGGTGCTAACTTACCCTTATTCTTCACCAGGTATTCACAAGCTAACGCTTGGTTAGCAAAACTCATATCCATTACCGCGCTAGGATGTCCTTCCGCAGCAGCGAGGTTAACTAAACGACCTTCACCCAATACAATCACAGATTTACCACTGTTGAGGATATACTGTTCTGTAAAAGGTCTTACAGTTTTGATTTCCTTAGCTTGACTTGCTAAATATTTCAAATCTAACTCAATATCAAAGTGACCAGAGTTACAAACGATCGCCCCATCTTTCATTACGTCGAAGTGTTCACCCCGGACTACGTGCTTGTTACCAGTCACGGTAATAAATAAATCACCTTCAGAAGCAGCTTCAGACATGGGTAATACCCGGAAACCATCCATTACCGCTTCAATCGCTTTAATGGGGTCAATTTCGGTAACGATAACGTTAGCACCCAAACCACGCGCACGTAAAGCAGTACCCTTACCGCACCAACCATAACCAGCTACGACAATGGTTTTACCAGCCAGCAATATATTTGTAGCGCGGATAATGCCGTCTAAGGTAGATTGACCAGTACCGTAGCGGTTATCAAAGAAGTGCTTGGTGTCTGCGTCGTTAACGTTCATCGCGGGGAAAGTTAACACGCCATCAGCCAACATAGCGCGTAAACGCACAATACCGGTGGTGGTTTCTTCGGTTGTACCAATTAAATCTTTAATTTGATCTTGACGGTGTTGAACCAATTCGGCGACTACATCACTACCGTCATCAATAATAATGTTAGGACGATGATCTAAAGCGATTTGCACGTGGCGGCTATAGGTGGCTGCGTCTTCGCCTTTGATAGCAAATACAGGAATTTCGTAATCTGTGACTAAACAAGCAGCTACATCATCCTGAGTTGATAAGGGGTTACTAGCGATTAAAACTGCATCAGCACCACCCGCTTTTAAGGCGATCGCCAAATGGGCGGTTTCGGTGGTAACGTGGGCGCAAGCAACTAAGCGCAAACCAGCAAAAGGCTTTTCTTTCTCAAAGCGATCGCGAATTTGCTTTAATACTGGCATTTCCCGGCCAGCCCAGTCAATACGTTGTCTTCCCAAGGGAGCGAGGGCGAGGTCTTTAACCTCGTGCTTTAATCTGGGAGCGGTTGCGGTCATGAACAATTATCCTCTAAAAAATGAAACAGGTTGATAAACCTTTACGTACTTTAACAATATTTTCTGACAAGTAGCCATATTTTCCGGTAAATACTCATTCCCTATTGATCAGCAAAGGTAATTTTTCATTGCTAGATAGTGGAACAGGCTTCTAGTCTGTTGACGGGCAAGATGCCCATCCCACATTTTATATTGAATTATGACCAGCTACTTAGCAGTGAGTAGATTTGATTAAATCAATGAAGCCAAAGTTTGCATCAATAGCTGAGATTCCTTACCCATGTCACCTTGTAATAAAAATTGATACCATTGATATAACTGTTGCCGAGCTAAACTATAAAGTGGCTCATCAATATCTGAGTTAAAAAGTTCCATTATCGCCTGTCTTTGAGTTTTTCCACGTCCTAAAATCCTCAGCCAAAGAGTGGAAATATCTATAGGTAGTTGATTTGTGACCACAATAGTAGTAGAGAAAATTGCAGGTAAATTATAAACCCCTGGAATATTTATAGCAGATGGTTTAATTCCAAATCCTTGCCAATGGTCAGGGAAAATAGAGGGAACGATGATCAATTGGCTTTTATTATCTTCTTCTTTTGATTCTTCCTGATCTGTATCTTTTAAAGTTTCATTGACAGGAATAATCTTACCATCAGCTTCACTTGTCCATGTTAAAAAATGACTGAGACAAGTTCGTAATTCCCAGATATTTGGTGTCCAGCGTAGAGGTGAAATAATACACGGATTTGAAGTAAATTCTCCCAATAATCCCAAGGATGTCCTAGATTTATTGATGTCAGGTTCAAACAATACATCTACCATTTTTGCTTCTGCCACCACTTCAGGACTAACCAATATACGCGGGTTATCGTTAAAAAGTGTTTTTATGTATGTACTTTCCCAGCCTAATCGAGAAGGATGTTTATAGACTCTCAATTTAGGGTTACGGGGAATAAGTTCATTGAGGAAAACATTACCATAATTACTAAGTAGTGCAAAAAGGTAATTTTGGGCAAAAATCACAAAAGATGGTCGAGACATGGGAAATTTTTCCAAAATATTGTTTCTAATCTGTTCTACATTTAATTAGCCATATTTTATCATAAATACCTATTAGCTATTACATACTACCTATATCTTCAATATAAGTAAGATTAAGACCCAATCTAACTTTTGGTTTTTTCATCTTTCTCTGGTAATACTATAATTGCTAAATCCTTACATAGATGATGACACATCTGGTAAAAATTATCGTAGGGACAATTCATGAATTGTCCCTACAGGGGTTTCGTGGTTATACACATTTCATGACCACAAAATGTCTATTACCCAAGGAGGTATTTAAGTGCTAGGTAAATTTTTAGCGATTACGGGTTCAATGATCATATCCATTGCACCTATACCTAAAGCTACAGCCCAGACACCGAATAATTTACCAGAAATACCAGAAAGTTTACATAAAACTACATTTACTAAAACAACATTAACTCAATCACAGCAAGAAAAAGAAAATCAATTTTTAGAACAATTGGCGATCGCCTCTGGTACTACCATCGCTATGGTAATCATGAGTTGGGGAGTTCGTCGTTTCCAAAAACGTTTAAGTAATAATTTCCTCAAAGTCTCTGACTCTGATTCCTCAGAAGATCAACCCATCACTACATTACTAAATAAACAGCAAGAGCGACATCTTCAAGAAGTTAAAACCCGACTATTTCAACTTGCACAAGCTGGAATTTGGGTCAGTGGTAGTTTAATTATTTTAGGACTATTTCCTGCTACCCAAGCCCTACAAATTGGGATTCTCACCATTGCCAAAATTCCCATTAAATTAATAGTTGTTGGTGTGGGAACATATCTAACAGTAAGGTTTACCTATGCCATTATAGATCATTTTACCTCTACTATCATCAGTGGTGGAGCATTACTAACTCCAGAAACTTCCGAACGTTTGCAATTGAGAATATCCACATTTTCTGGGGTTACTAAAAGTATCACTATCATTATTTGGGTAGGTGCAGGAATCCTAATGTCCTTAATTGCTTTGGGAATAAATATTGTTCCTCTTTTAGCTGGTGCTGGTTTAATTGGTGTGGCTGTATCTTTGGCTTCTCAGAACTTAATTAAAGATGCCATTAATGGCTTTTTGATTATTCTTGAAGATCAATATGCTTTGGGTGATGTGATTACTGTGGGAAATGTGGGTGGTTTAGTGGAAAATCTCAATTTGCGAATGACTCAAATACGGGATTCAGAAGGAAGATTAATTACAATTCCTAACAGCGAAATTAAAGTTGTAGCTAATCTTTCTAATCGCTGGTCCCGTGCTGATTTAACTATTCCAGTTTCTTACCAAACTGATATTGATGAGGCTTTGAAATTAATTGAAAATGTCGCTATCCAGATGAATCAAGAACCTCAATGGAAACGACAAATTATTGAAACCCCCAGTATTTTGGGAATTGATAATTTTGGCGATCGCGGGATGATGATTCGTGTTTGGATCAAAACCCAACCCCTCAAACAATGGGATGTAGCGCGAGAATATCGTCGTCGTCTAAAAATTGCTTTTGATGAAGTTGGAATTCATATTCCCGTACCTCAACAGTCAATCTGGGTTAATGATTCTCAGTATTTAACTTCTGCAAATAATGGTTCATCCTTTTTAGGAATCAATCATCAAGATCAAAACCAATAATTCTGGGTTAGCATTCTCTAATTTTGCCTAAATCCGTTTTTAATCAGTAAAACAAACTTCAATCCCTCCTTTTTTGTAGGGAAACCAGTCGCTGGCGGGGGTTATCCCCGTTATACGAACTGGTTTGGGTTGTATCGGAGCTTGAACTCTTGACAGAATAGTATACTTGTACTATAATAAATTCATCGTGTCCGACCTCTAAACAACATCTGGAAGATGGATTCAAGGGTATTACAAGGATATTACTATGATGAAGCACTATATTCTCAATCTTAATCCAACTGCCAAGCATGAATGGGATCGTTGTATTTTACGTGATCCTCTGACCGCAAAACGTCCAGACATAGCAAAATTAATTGCTGAAGCTGTAGGTGCGGATACGGGTAGTTATTTAGTCAGTGTTAATATTGAAGTCAAGGTATTAGAAGAAGCAGCAGCACCCCCAGGAGAACAACTTTCTCTTCCTTTTCCTGAAGTTAACATAACCTCACCAATGCGGGAAGCAGCGTAGTTAGATGTAGGTTGGGTTGACGTAAGGAAACCCAACATTGATGATTAGCAGTCTTTGATTATATTATATTGAGAGCGGATTTTTTGGAACAAACCGCAGAGACGCAGAGAACGCAGAGAAAAGCCAAAAATTCTGATTTTGGTTGTGATTATGTTGTTAATAGTTCTTGAATTTTTTGATGAATTTTTTGATGAATTTGCTGATTAATAATATTCACATCAAAACGTTGACTAGCACTAATTCTAGCATAATTAGCGATATTTTGCATCATGTCTTTTTCCTGAACACAATTATTAATTACCTGTGCTAATTCCTGGGGGTTATTTGGTGTAACTAAAAAACCATTGATCCCATCTTCAACTAATTCTATTGCACCCCCAGCTTTAGCAGCAACCACAGGTTTACCGCACAGCATTGCTTCAACAATAACTCTCCCAAAAGGTTCAGGTGCAATTGATGTATGTGCCACTAAATCACAAGCTGACATTAATTGGGGAATATCATCACGAAAACCTAAAAATTTAACTCGGTTTTCTAAATTTAAAGCTTGTACTTTTTGGTGTAATTCTTGTACATATTCATCCTCACCAAATAAAGCATCACCGACTAAAATAACATGAACATTTTCTGGACATTCTGCCAAAGCATCAATTAAAATATGCTGTCCTTTCCAGGGAGAAAGACGGCTAAAATGTCCCACGACAAATTTATCCTCTAATCCTAATTTTAGCCTTAATTGCTGAGGTTCATTTTCAGAGATTTGATAATTTTCACTAGCAAAACCATTATAGACAACTTCCACAAGATCAGCTTTTCCTCCAGCTTGGATAAATGCAGTTTTACTAGCTTGAGAATTAGCAATTACTAAAGATGCAAAACGATTAATTAAAGTAATAGCAACCCGGAGATTAGTGTTACTAAAATGTTCTAAAGATAGAATATCATGTAAATGATAAACCAAAGGACGACGTGCTAAAAAACTCGCTATTGCACCGACAACTAAAGCTTTTTGAGTATTAGCGTAAATTAAATCATATTCCCTAGCGCGTTGAACTACTTTATTAATTAAAGGTGTGAGTTGTCCTAAACTAGCTAATGCTGTAAATAAACTACTTTGCTTTTTAACATTAATAGCTTGAGTTGCTAAAACTTCCACAGGAATATGATTAATTTCCAGTAACTTTCTAAAATCACCATCTGCAAATAAACCAACTAAACAAGTATCAGCAAAGGGTTTAGCAATATCTAACAAACATAACTCAGCACCACCAGGTTTACCACTTTGATCTAAAAATAAAACCTTCATTATCATTTCCCCTCATCTGCGTTTATCTGCGTTTAATTTATCAATTTTTATCAGCTAAAATAACTTGTCTTACTTGTTGAGAAATATGATTCCAATCATAATTTTGTACTGCATAATTACGACAGTCTTCTCTAGAAGGTGAAATGATTTTTCTTAACATTGCTTGTTCTAATTTATCAGCAATACTATCAACAGTGATTGAATCAGTAATTAAAGCTGGTGCAAAACCCTGTAAAATTTCTGGCATTCCCCCTACCGGTGTACATAAAACCGGAGTACCACAGGCTAAAGATTCCACAATTGCTAAACCAAAACCTTCAAAAGATTGACTAGGCATTACTGTTAAATTGGCAGCTTGGTAAGCAATTGGTAACTGTTCATCTGGCAAAAAACCTAAGAATTTAACATTGTTTTCTAGTCCTAGTTCTATCACCTGTTGTTGTAGTAAATTTTGAATATGTCCACGTCCAGCAATAGCTAACCAAATATCAGGAAGTGTGGGTTTAATTATCGCTATTGCTTGTAATAACTTATCAATTCCCATGCGATAAACTAGACGACGAGAGGTAAATAATATTGGTCGATCCGTTGGCCAACCTAGTTGTTTTCTAGCTGCGAGACGAGATAGATTATATTGGAAGTGATTGATGTCTACTCCACCGGGGATAATATGAATTTTATCCCAGGGAACTTGATATTGTTGATGTAAAATATTACCAAAAGCTTGGCTGAGAACAATAAAGCGATCGCACCGATTATAAGTATTTTTTTCTATCAACTGCTTCTTCATCCAAATACTGAGGTTTTTATTTACTTCTTCTTCCTTACTTTCTGAAGCCCAAGGACCATGAAAATTAAAAGTAATTGGTACTTCTTTCGGTAAAAGATCCAAAATCGGAAAGCTATATAATGCGAAATGTAAATTAATTGCATCAGGTTGATATAACCTAGTTTTTTGGAAGTTAGTCCGAATAGACCATAATCTTTTCCAAATTTGACTATCTGGAGATGCTAAATTATTTAACTTAATATTTGACTTAATGAGTGTATTTTTGTCATCTGGTAAACCTACTCCACATAATTCTATGCGGTCTTTATTTATAGCTAATTTTTGAGTTAGTTCATAAATATACCTTTCTAATCCTCCTGGTGTTTTGGGAAACCAACCTGTTCCCAAGGTGAGGATAGACGCAGAAGCTAATTCCTGAGTTGTTGTCATACCTTCCACCTAATTATCTCCTTAACTTCCTCACAAAATGAAACCTATTTAATAGGTAAGTCTGAAACGATACAATTAATGCTCACAATCATCAATTAACAAACCTTTAGTTTAATCCGGTTAAAAATTTGTAAATCAGGTAGTTTTTGAATAAATTATTTTTATATATCGCGTTTCCTGAATACAGGAAGTCTTGGGATTTTGTACTTAGTAAAATTATTACTGTGATTATGAATATCATTGATATCTATTAAATCCGCACCTTTGATAATTAAATATTTTCTCAAGCTTTCTATCTATCTACAGAACTAGGTTTTGATGAATATTGTATTATAATTAACAAGTTGCGAGGGGAAGATAAATTATTTTTCTGAAAAATCAGAATATTGGCAGATGAGAAAATATCAAAAATATATTTTTTTGATAAAGTTCTGATGAAATTACCTAAAATGCAACATTTATTTGTTAGTTTATTGATATTTAGTACCAATGATGTTTCTGTGTCTTTTCTCCGCTACGGTTTTTAGAAAAGGAACAAGATATCAAAAAGCAAAAGCATAATTTAGCAACTCATTTTTGCCAATATGCAGCCATAGCAATTTTATGAAAAACAGATTCACTTCACAAATTCAAAAAATTCAACAACAGCTAATTCAAGTTATCAATAATGTAGTTAGGAGTAGGTACTGGCGACAAAATATAGCTTTCAAAATTTTACTGTGTTTCACTTGTAGCTTAATTGTCATCTTTGCGGGAATGACAATGGAAAAAGCCACAACTCAAACAGCCACAGCACCAGTATTTAATTATCAAACATCTTGGCTGGGTAATACTATTGGCAAGGGAGAACTGCGGGTACAAAACTATATAGATGCCATGTATGTTACAGGAAATGGACTGGTTTACACTAACAGTATTTGGGATGAAGCTGGCATGGAAGCAGCTATCTATAAAGATGGTAAAGTCATAGGTTTCCTGGAAGATTTGCATGGTTGGTATCGTCTTGGTGGGAAAGCGGTTACAGCCAATAACAAATATATTTATGTTGCTATGAGACAGGGAGGAATGAGTAGTAAAAAAGAAGGTTATCCTTCAGAGGGTAAAACTTGGTACTGTGTGAGACGCTATGATTTAACGGGAAAACCTGCACCTTTTCCTGGGGGAAATGGTTGGGATAAAAGTATGTTAATTATCAGTGACAAAAGCGAAGTTACTGGTTTAGCAATGGTAGATAATAAGTTATTTGTGAGTAATGCTGATGCCAACATTGTGCATATTTTCAATACAGAAACAATGCAAGAAATGGGTAAATTTAGCGTTACCAATCCGGGAGGAATAGCCGTTGATCCACGAGGAAATTTATGGATTATTCAAAATAAAAAAGGTAACACAGCAGCTAAAATAGTTAATTATGATCAAAGTGGTAAAAAATTACCCCAACAAATTGTAGATGTGGTTGATCCTACAGCGATCGCCATTTATCAACCAATCAACAAACAAGATAGATTATTAGTAGCAGAAAATGGCATCCGGCAACAGGTACTAATTTACAACATTAAAAACAAACCTGTACAGGTAGGAACTTTCGGTACTAAAAATGGGATTTATAGTGGTGTTCCTGGAGAAGTGCAAGATTTAAAACTTTATGGTATTACAGCCGTTGGAGCAGATAGCGCAGGTAATCTGTATATCAATAATAATGGCTTTAATAATTCAGGAACAGATTTAAGAAAATTCTCCCCATCGGGAAAACTGCAATGGCAATTACTTGGTTTAATCTTTGTTGATAATGCCGATACTGATCCTAAAAGTGATGGTGTTAATCTTTTCACCAAACAAGAAGAATATTGGATGGATTACAGTAAACCAGCAGGTAAACAGTGGACATATAAAGCTTATACTTTAAATCCTTTCAAATATCCTCAAGATCCGCGTCTACATACATCTCCAGATGCTCCTATTTTCCGTCGTATTCAAGGAAAGCCTTTTTTATTCCTGACAGATATGTATAGCAGTTTTCTACAAATTTATCGGTTTCAACCAAATACAGATGGTGAAATTGCAATTCCTGCCGGAATGTTTGTTAAAACTAATGTGGATAGTCCAGGAATAAAAGGAATAAAAGCTAATTGGCCACCATATCAACCAGCTAAAGGAGAATGGATTTGGCGAGATAAAAATGGTAATGGTGCATTTGATCAAAATGAATATGATAGGAGTGAAGATTATCCCTATTTAGGAGGTTGGTGGGTAGATACAAAAGGCGATGTTTGGAAAGCTTTGCGAACAGAAGATGGTATTCGCCATTATCCTTTACAGGGATTAGATAGTAAAGGAAATCCGATTTATAACTATCGTTCCATGCAAAAGGAAAAGACTCCTAGCTTCTTTAAAGATTTGCGAAGAATTGAATATTTTCCCGAAACAGATACGATGTATTTGTCAGGTTTTACTGTTGAACATCCTGCTATTGGTGATGATTGGGGAGTTGTCGGCTCAGAAATTGCCAGATTTGATAATTGGAGTCAAGGAAATCGCACTCCTCGATGGCGAACTGTCATTCCTTATGACACCACTGGTAAACGAGAAATTGCTACCGCCTCCATGAGTGTAGCAGGAGATTATGTATTTACAGTGACATCTAAAACTGCGGAGGTTAATATCTATAATGCCACTACAGGCAAACTTGTAAAAAAATTTAGTCCAGGTCCAGAAGTTGGTGGAGAAAGTGGTTGGGTGGATATTCCCCACGGTATCCGCGCTTTTCGTCGTCGTAATGGTGAATATTTAGTGTTTGTGGAAGAAAACTGGAAAGGAAAAGTGATTATTTATCGTTTACCAATTTCCTAAAAATTAGGTTATCCAACTTATTGGATTAAGTGTAAAAATCCAGCATTTAGGATTCAGTACGGGTTTAGCATTGCTAAACCCGTACATGAGTCAGAATATTGGATAATTTGCCATCCAATCATGATTTTTAAGTTGAACAAATAACATTTTTTGTATGCTGAGACAGAGAAAATTTAATCTTCATATTTATAGCACAAATTTACAAAATTAATAAATTTCGCTGATTTTATTTAAATATGATGATAATTAAGGTTTTGTCCTTTGACATGATTTTCAATGCTTGAGACTCTGTTAAGAGAATAAATTAAAATAAAAGTAGAGGAAGTAAAAAAATATGCTAAAAACAACGTTGATGGAATTACAAAAATTAATTCCCAGCAATTTACTAAATACAATCCAATATATTCATGCTAGTTTACTTGCAAAATTTATTTTAGGTTGGGGAAGTGAACAGTTTCAATTTAGTGAAGCTTCTGCAATGGTTTTTTCTCCCCATCAAGATGATGAAACCTTGGGTTGTGGTGGAATGATCGCTCGAAAACGGGAACAAGGAATAAAAGTAGCCGTCACTTTTTTAACCGATGGACGTGGTTCGCATGGTACAGATACAAATATTCAAAATCAAATTATTCAAATTCGGAAACAAGAATCTTTAAAGGCGTTAAGTATTTTAGGTGTATCGCCTTCAGAAATTCACTTTTTGGATAAAGAAGATGGCAGTTTACCAGATTTAAACCCTGAAGAAAAACAACAAACAATAGATCAGATTTCCGAACTGTTAAAACGTTATCAACCAGGAGAAGTTTATGTTCCACACCGTAAAGATTGTCATAGAGATCATGAAGCTACATATTACTTGGTAAAAGAGGCGATCGCCCAGAGTGGAATTAAAGTCCAACTCCTACAATATCCTATTTGGGCATTTTGGAGAGCGCCCTTATTTATCCTCTTAAAATTAAACGATATTAAATCAGCGTATCGCTTATCAATTACCTCAGTCCAAGAAAAGAAAAAAAGAGCGATCGCAGCCTATCCTTCCCAAATGCAAACCCTACCACCCGGCTTTATAAAACGATTTTTATCTTCAGAGGAAATTTTCTTTCATAGTTAATTTTTATGTATTGAATCAAAAGCTAAAAGCTAAAATTTCAACATTTTTTGCATGATGAAATTTTTATTAAAAAATTGCCGTGGAGAAAAATAAATGCGAATACTACACATTACGAACCATGTTCAAAAAATCGGTAACGGAATTGTCAATGTCGCAGTAGACTTAGCTTGTTTACAATCAAAACAAGGTTTTAAAGTTGCTGTCGCCTCAGCAGGTGGAGAATACGAAAAATTATTAGCAAATCATGGAATTGAGCATTTTCAACTCAATCAATCACGTACACCATTAAACATCATTAAAGCCGCCTGGCGTTATCGAGAAATTATCAAAGAATTTCAACCAGATATTGTTCATGCCCACATGATGACAGGAGTTGTACTGGCAGGAATTTTGAGAAATAATCATGAATATAGTTTAGTTTCCACTGTACATAATGAATTTCAACGTAGTGCAGTATTAATGGGATTAGCAGATCGGGTAATTGCAGTTAGTCATGCAGTAGCTGATTCTATGATTCGTCGTGGTATTCCCGCCGAAAAATTAAGAGTAGTTGCTAACGGTACTTTAGGCAGTCCTCGACATAGAAAAATCCAAGATTATCAACCTAAAAAATTACATCATCCAGCGATTACTACAGTCGCAGGAATGTATACTAGAAAAGGTATTGGTGAGTTAATTGCAGCTTTCCAACTTATTGCTAAAGATTTTCCTCAAGCCCATCTTTATTTAGTAGGAGAAGGTCCTGATCGTGCGATATTTGAGAACATGGTTAAAAACTGCTATCAACTACGCAAACGTATTCATTTTGAAGGTTTCCAACCAGAACCCCAACGATATATGTTATCCACAGATATCTTTGTTCTCGCCTCACATTGTGAATCATTTGGTTTAGTTTTAACAGAAGCACGAGAAGCCGGTTGTGCCATTGTCGCTAGTGATGTAGATGGCATTCCTGAAACTTTAGATCATCGTCAAGCTGGCATTCTTATTCCACCCAAAGATAGCCAAACATTGGCTAATACCTTAGCGCAATTACTCAAAGATCCTCAACAATTACAAAGCTGGAAATTACGCGCCCAGCAAAATCTAGAAAGATTTAGTGCCATGCGAGTAAGTGAGGAAACATTGGCTGTATACCGTGAGTTAACTAGACAATATGCCGTCATCAACCCAATACAAATTAAAGAATTAGTAGTAGGTAAATAGGTAAGCATTCAGCCATCTGTTTCCGTCAGCTATGTACCTGGAATATTAATTCATCTACCTTACCTATTACCTATTTATTGCTATATATTAATAACTTCTTTTTGACTAAAATACATAGCAATTCCTTTCTCATAATAAGCAGCTTCATTGATAAAGAGAGGATACACAATAGACTCTCCCTCATATAAAATTGCTTCACCTTCAAAAGTGAGGAAAATTGGCTCACCAGGATGAAGAGGTTGATAATCTCTAAATTGAAGTTGGGGATGAATCATCGCTTTAATTTCCCCATCTTCATTTCTAGGATAATCAACCGCACAAATAGATTGATAAATTGTCAGGGTGTGACTATTTTGTGGAATTTTACCTTGGTTAAATTGTTCAAAATAGTCCAAAACATCATAAATTAGTTGCTCTGTTTGTTGAAACAATTCCGCATTTAAAATCCCTTGAGCTACAGCACCAACTTCTATAGCTAAACCTAATTCACTTAAAGAACGGAGAAAACCACTGTTTTTAGGTTGCTGATGAATATAGACTTTTACCAAAGGATTAATTGCACTCAGATGAGCCGCCAAACGTAATAATAGGGGGTGCATATTACCTAAAATAATACATAATCCCATATTGGCTGTAGTCGTATGTAAATCAATAATTGCATTTACACAATCTTGGTTTTGTGGTTGCAAAATTGCTTGAATTTCCTTAGCCCTTAATTCTTCATAAATATAAATTTTGTCATCAGGTAAATTGTCTCCAGTAAAGCAACGATTTAAATCTTTATCAATGTATCTGCTCCCACTGGCAATAGCTTTAGGATTACCGAATAATGACAAAGTTTCAAAACTTGATCTCTGAATTAAATCTGGATGTTTATGGAACTTTTTGATTAGATAAACTCCAATTAATTCATTACCGTGACTGCCTCCAACAATTGCCACACGATTAATTTGATTCATAATTACCTCATACATAATACATACAAAAGATGAAATTACCAAAAAGCAGCTAGATTATAATTAATTCAGCAAAAAATAAATTAGTTAAAAATCAGCCTTTTTTAATAAAACATAAAAATGATTATATAGCATGACGCGATTAAATTCCCGACTTCTCTAAGAAATCGGGAATTTTGTTCTTTACAAGAGAAACTTTGCGTTCTCTCCTTTGTTTACTGTTCAAGTTCTAAATCCTAATCCAATTAATTACATCTTCATTCCTTGCTGCTGATAGTATTTATGTGCTGCCATAGCCATAGCCAAAAATCCCCACATAATCATACCTGACACACTTAACATCCCACTATAAATAATTAACTGAGCGCAGGAACTGATCCCAATAGCACGAGCAGCACTAACAAAACTATCCAACTTTCCTTCAGTATAGTTACTAACACTAAAAAGCATTAATAACAACCCACCAAGATAAGGTATAGCACCGAACCAACCCAAAGTAAAAAACATATCTAAAATGCCGCTGTCAATCACAATCACTTCAATTTGTCCAGTTTTTTCATTAACTTTCCAGATATTTCCTAAACCATTACCAAGAGCAGTAGAAAGGGCTAAATTGAGATTTCGATCATAAGATTTTGATCTATCCTGAAAACTAGTATCTTTTTCCAGATTAGAAAAACTTTCCAAGCGAGTAGTCACAACTTCAGAGATAGGTTCAATATTTAGCAATGGTACAAAACACATAGCCATTACTAAAATGATCATAATTAAACGCATTTGAATCCGGGCTTTTACCGAACCCAAAATTATAATTATCCCTAACAACCAGCCACCCCAGCTAGTACGGACTCGTGAAAGCAAAAATGATAAGTAACCAGCTGCTGAGGCAGGAAAAATTAATGGACCAGAACTGGTAAACAATAAAAGCAAGCCGGTTTGCATCACAGTACCAAAGGGACCTGGTGAGTGCAGTGTACTCCAAACCCGCATTTCAAAAGGTTCAGGATTACCAGAACTGGTAAACATTTTTGATTCTATGAGCCACAATTTATCCCACTCAGGAGCAACTACAAATTGATATATTCCATAAGCTCCTGTGATTAAAACACACCATAAAAATACCCGCTGAATGTGTTGACGATAACTGGGATAATCTCGCCAATTTATAAATAAATGAAATGCAAAAATAATGGGACTTAACCAGTCTAAAAGTCCGCGGATAACTGGAACTGGTTGATTAAAAATTAATCCCACTAAAAAACCATAGATCACCCCGATAAAACCTAAAACAAAAGGTAAACCTCCTTGACGAACAGCACCAGGTAA
Organism: Sphaerospermopsis sp. LEGE 08334; assembly: GCF_015207205.1. NCBI lineage: Bacteria > Bacillati > Cyanobacteriota > Cyanophyceae > Nostocales > Aphanizomenonaceae > Sphaerospermopsis > Sphaerospermopsis sp. LEGE 08334. Next base: position 30,429 of record NZ_JADEXH010000027.1, read on the forward strand.
ATATTTTATAAAACTGGCAATAGTAACAAGTACCACTAAATAAGGTGCAAGCATCATTTGCCGGGTGGGGTCCCAACCAATTCGATAGTCAACTAACCGAGTTAAGAAGGGTGTGAGAAACCAAATCCACCAAGTAAAACCAATGTAAAGAATGGGATGACGCAAGTATAAAAATACAGCAACTACGAAGGAAGATGCGGGAAAAACTAAGCGTAATAAATTAGCAGCACCTCCAAAATAGCAAGTTGCTGTGAGCAAGATAAAGCCAGCAATGACTATCCAAGCTTGTGCTGATCTTTTTTCTGGGGAATAATTAGTTTGTAAAAAACTATTGAAAAGGATCTGTTTGGAAATCACTTTTTTGGTAATGGGTAATTGGTGATTGGGAAAAATTACGAATTATCAATTAATTCTGAAGGGGTGACAACTTCCGCTCAAACCCTTATCACATAAGGATGGTAAAGGGGTCAGCCTTAAAATTTTTACAACAAATGGGAAACCTATTCCAACATAAAAATAAGACTTGTGGGTTTTGTTTATTGAGAATGGAATCAATAAAGCCAAAAAATGAGGTTTATTTTTTCATGGTGCAATCGTTTAAAACCCTTGCTGAGTCTCTATTTCAAAGATTTATGTCACCCCCTCAGCAATTAATTATCAATTATCAATTATCAATTATCAATTTATTACTTTGCCATGCTTGCCAACGTCCCCGCAAAGAGGCTTGTAATTTTTTAGTGGCAATTATGCCTTGACTGGGTAAAAATCTCAACCATTGCAATATTCCTAAACTATCCCTAGTGCCGATGAAGATTGCCCAAAATAAAAAGATAATTCGGCGTAAAAGTGGTAAATGTTCTAATAAAACTAGGGTTTCATTATGAACTAAGTTAGTAAAGGCAATTTCATTAAAGTTTTCCCGCTGATCTTCATCAAAACGTTGGGCAGGATAGTGATCTACGGCAACGCTAGGATCATAAATAATTTTCCAACCTGCACGTTTGAGAGCTAGAGTAAATGCCATTTCAAAATGTACCTGTGCGCCAGTTCCTCGCATCCGTTGATCAAATCTTAATTTCCCCATTGCTTGGGTGCGAAAACTCATATTCACACCTTTAAGGACATCAACTTCACGAGGTTTTCCTACTCCTAAATGATGGTTGCCAATGACTCGCCCAAACCACTCTACACGCCCTACTTTTGCACAAGAACCAGTTTCTATTTTCTCGCCTTGGTGTATCCAGTCACGTCCGCCCACAGCACCTATGCAACCATCGCTGTCAAAATGGGCAGTGATTTTTTCTAGCCAGTCAGGATGGGGAGCAGCATCATCATCAGTAATGGAAACTATGTCTCCGTTTACTGCTGTAAGTCCGGTGTTGAGAGCCGCTACTACTCCCGGTTTTGTGACTGTGACAATTTGCAATGGTAGGTTGTGGGGCGGAAATTCCCCCAGGAATTGCCATGTTTCCGTATCTGTATCCCGGACTACGACAATTACTTGATCAACTGGCTTAGTTTGAGCTTGCAGTGCGGTAAGGCAGCGTGATAAGTCCGGCGGACGGCGATAGGTGGGGATGAGAACTGTATTCCTCATTTTTCATTAACTCTGTAAATAAGTCTAAATAGGTTTGTGCCATTATTGTCCAGCTATGTTGTTCAGCAATGGTGCGAGCAGCTTTACCCATTTGTTGGCGCAGTAGGCGATCGCTATTTAATAATTTCAAGGCATCAACTAAAGCATTAACATCGTCGCAGTCGGGTAAAACAATTCCACAATTTGGTGTTACTAAATCAGCTGCTCCAGTGGTTTTGGCAGTGATCACTGGTAAGCCTGAAGCCATTGCTTCAATTATTACTAAGCCAAAGGGTTCATAACGGGAAGGAAATACAAAAAAATCCGCTGCTTGTTGCAGCAATGGCATATCACGGCGATAACCTAAAAAATGTACCCGATCACTTAATTTTAGTTCCGCGACCATCTGCGGATAAGGGCTATCTTTGGTGTCACCTACAACCGCTAAATGTAAATCGGGAACTTTAACTAAGGCATGAAGTACAGTATCTAAATTTTTGCGAGAAATGCGAATATCTCCGGCAAACATGGCTAATGTGACATTTTCTGGTAAACCTAATTTTTGCCTATTAGAAATACCCGGAGTAAATTCTTGTAAGTCTACACCATTAACAATAATGCGAATTTTATCACGGGGGACACCGATGTTTACTAATTCATCAGCAACTTTTCCAGATACAGCAACCACAACTTTGCTTTGACGGAATGCTTGTTTTTCCCAATAAGAATTTATCCCTGTATATAGCCATTGATATAAACCATATAAATCTCGATGTTCACGAGAAATATGTACAGGCGATCGCCACCAAGAATTATGGACAAAATGTACTGCATTTACATCACTCGCACCTTTAGTAATTGCACCATTGACTTTAATTAAATCTACTTCATGGCGATGTTTACGTAACCAAGCAGCACTTTTTTGAGCAAAGATAAAATTGCGAATAAATTCACTAGGATATCCGTTGACAGGAATTTTAATCCAATTTACTCGGCTATTTTCTGCTAGTTCTGGTGAGATTTCACTGGCTAATAATGTCAAATAATGACCACGATTTATGGCTTCTTTAGCCACCTCATAGTTAACTCTTCCTTGACCATCACCTTTTTGAATTTTATGGGTAACAATGCAAAGTTTCACTAATAACCTCTCTAGTTAATTAAATGTTTATTAAACACCCAGTAATTTATGCGTGAATTTGGGAGGTGTAAAACTGAGAGTCAGGGCTATTAAAGTTCGCAAATTAAATTTTTGTTTCTGTAATGCTTGCCAAAAATAAGAACGTGCTGCTGTGGTTTGTTGATCTAGCATCAAGCCAATTCCTAAAGTTGTATGTGCTTCTAACCAGAGCTTTCTAAAATGTGAATGAAACTGCTGTAAACGCTTATCTTCCATAAATGTTTGGTAACAGAAAATTTCACTTTTAGCTTTGCGAATTTTTGCCTGTATATTACGTCTACCACTAAGCAATGTATCAGTTTGTTCATGTTCCCGATAATATGTTAATTTTTCAGGATAATAGTAAACTCCATATCCTGAGATACAACATAAGTACGTTAAATATAAATCCCACATTCCCCCAACTTCTGAAGGAATACTATCCCAATTAATTAAACCATTGCGAATTAAACAAGCTGCTGCTGTAGGTATACTTTTGTCAACTAAAGCAATTTGTTGGAAATTTTCATGAATTCCATAAGCAATTTGATCACGCTTATAACTGCGGGAATTTTCTTCAGTTGCTGCCGGAATAATTTGACTTTGACCATCAATAATATATTGGTCACAAAAAGCTAAAATCAAATTGGGATTAGTTTCTAGATGTGGTACAAGTTTCGCTAAAAAATCCTGATCCCACATATCATCATCATGGAGACTAGCGACATATTTACCTTGTGCCATTTTAAAGGCATTCATTTGATTATTGAGCATTCCCACATTTTCTGGATGTCGCCAAAATCTGATCCGTGGGTCACAAAAAGATGCTACTAAATTTTCAGGATTTTCAGGACTACAATTATCAGAAACGATAATTTCAATGTTTTGATAAGTTTGGTTAACGGCGCTATTAATTGCTTGTTTGAGGTATTCAGGGCGATTATAAGTAGGGATAATCACGCTAATCAGAGGTTCGGATATTTGAATATTTATAGTCATAATTCAGGTTAGTTATTTTTTCATTTCTGCTAGTTTTTAAGCTAAAATTAGCGATAGTTTTGGCGTAAATTGTTTCTAATCTCTGAATGTGAATATCCAGAGTAAATTCTTGTTGAAACCAAGCTTGTCCTTGTTCGCCCATGGCTCGACTTTGATGGTAATTTGTAGCTAGTTGGTTGATGGCATCTGCTAATTTTTGTATATGATTAGCTGGTACGAGAATTCCTGTTTTACCATCTTGTACATATTCAGGAATTCCACCAACACCACTAGCAATGATCGGACGATAATGGGCATAAGCTTCTAAAGTGACTAAGCCGGCAGGTTCAGGCCAGAGACTAGGAAAAACCACAGCCAAACACTGCTCATAAAGTGTTTTTAGTTTTTCTTTATTACACCAACCATGCCAAGTAATACGATTAGTTAAACCCATTTTTTGGGCTAATTTTTCCATCTTACTTTTTATCCAACCTTCACCTGCAATATCAAGATGAATTTGCGAATTAGTTTTGGCTAAAGCTTTCAGTAACCATTCAATTCCTTTGTCGGGGACAAGGCGACCCACAAACAAAATGCGCTGATTTTGATGAATTTCTTCAGTTAAAGATGCTGTAGGATATGTAGGCTGTTGGACACCGCAGTGAAGTGTAATTACGTGGTCGGGTGATAAACCATTATTAATAATTTGCTCTCGTACATAATTACTATTAGCAATTACAGGAATCTTAATTTTTTTGGCAGTGGTAAGAAAATTATAGCTATTCCGCAAATTCTCAAATATTCTTTGTGGTCTGCGACTACCACAACCATCTACCAAATGTCCCCAAGCACAACCTAATGGGTGCATATTGCGATCGCATTGTTTTTGGCGATCGGCTAAATATTTTGTACCACTGGGACAGTATGTACAATGATTATGCAGTGTAAATACTGCTGGACATTCCCCAGTTAATTCTAATAAAAATTCTGGATCATGAAGGTGGAGTAACTTACATTGACTTTGGTCTAAATCCTTAACAGAATTACTATGGTTCTTGATCACTCCATGCATGGGAAAATTGATCAAGGAAGATATGTAAGTTTCCATCCCTCCGTTTCCTCGGATATCAACACCAGAACAGTGATATATTTTATCCTGATCAATTATGTTTTCATGTATGGTTAACATGAGTTGTTCCTTTTTCAGTGAAATTTTTAGTTGAAAATTGGTGTAATTAAATCTTGTTCTAAAAATATTTCCTTTAATTGATGTTGATAAAGTGCCTGATTATATTGTTGTGAATTTATTCTCGCAACTTTTCCCATGTTTCTTCTGATGGATTCATTTTCTGCTAAAAATCTCAATTGATTAGCCATAGTTTGTACATCTCTAGGAGGAGAAATAAAGCCATTTATGCCATGATTTACCACATCCGCTGCACCACAATTAGAAGTTACAATTGCAGGTAATCCACAAGCCATTGCTTCTAGTGCAACCAAACCAAAACCATCTTCTACAGAAGGTAAAACCAGAACCGAAGATTTACCAAAAACTTCAGTAGGATCATCTTGACTAAAATTCCAAAATTCTTGTTTAATATTGCTATGTTTGTTTAATACTTCTGTCATAAATTGTCTTAATCCACGAGTAGAAGCACCACCAACAATCAGTAATTCTGAGTTGGGGATATCAGCTTGTAAAAAAGCCTGAACTAAATAAGGCAATCCTTTTCTGGGTTCAATAGTTCCTACATACAGCACTCGAAAAACTTGATCATTTTTCACAGTTTGATGAAATCTTTGAGTGTCAACAAAAGGAGTGAGAACCTTAATTTTTTCTGGTGCGAATCCGGCTTGAATAAATGTTTGTTTAGCAACTTCAGATAAAACGATAATTAAATCTGCTTGCTGACATTCTTCAGCAAATCTCTTGAGCATTTGAGGATTCATGGTTGCTACAGTAGGATCAGATAAAAAATCTAATTCTTGCTGAATTTGCTGCTGCATAAAAGGCAGATAATTATTTAAACAATATAACCAAGCTTTTGCACCTTGAGCTTTAGCTGCTTTAAATGCTAAGTTAGTTTGTCCAGCTACTCCCATAATTAAATCACAGGGGTATGATTTTAATTTTTTACTTACCTGTTGATCAAAATATAAGTCACTTAGCAATACAGCCCAATCATTACGACGACGCAAAATGGGGGTACTTAATAATCTTTTACTCCAAGGAGAATTACCTACAGGATATACAGTAAAATCGGTTTTTGGCACTGTTAAGCCACTACAAAATATAGTTAAATCTCCTAGTTTATTTAAACCTAATGCAGCATTCTCTAAACAAACACCTTGTCCACCAGTGCCTAAACTTGTATTACAAGTAAGTGTGATTTTCATAATGGATAATTAAAAGTTGAGGTTGAGCAAACAGCATTGAAAATTTTTAAGTAGTCTTGCACTAGGTTTTGATAACTTAATTCTTTGTGTCAATGAATGAATAGAAAAAAAGATCAAATTTGCTAAATTTTCTCACTAGCAGCCATTTGATACTGCATTTGGTGATATTGCCAAAGCTTACCTTTTTGTTCTAGAAGTTCCTGATATTTACCTTGTTCAACAATTCTTCCCTGTTCTAAAACTACAACTTTATCGGCTTTAGCAATAGTAGAAAGACGGTGAGCGATCGCAATTACAGTTCTACCCACAGCCAGCTTTTCTAATGAATCCTGAATTAATCTTTCAGATACAGAATCTAAAGCACTTGTAGCTTCATCCAAAATCAAAATTTCTGGATTACGTAACAATGCACGAGCAATAGCAAGTCGCTGTCTTTGTCCACCAGATAACCGTACACCTCTATCTCCCAATTCTGTATCAAACCCTTCTGGCATTTCTAAAATAAATTCTTCTGCATTTGCCAGTTGCGCAGCTTCTCGAATTTTTGCATCTGTTGCTTCTGGTGTACCGTAAGCGATATTATTCCACACAGAAGTATTGAAAATAAAAGTATCCTGGCTAACAACAGCTATCTTGCGACGTAGAGAATTAATTTCAAATTGCCGCACATCAATTTCATTAACATAAATATAGCCTTCGGTAGGATCATAAAAGCGAGGAATTAAATCGGCAACTGTGGTTTTACCAGCACCAGAAGCACCCACTAACGCTGTCATTTTACCTTTTTCAATTGTTAAGGTAATATCATGCAGCACTTGTTGATTTTGACTATAGCCAAAATTTACAGATACTAAATCAATTGATCTTTTCAAACCTGTAAATTGAATTTTCCCGTTTTGAAAGTAGGTTTTATCCTCTCGTTTCAACAAGTTTTTAATATTGTCGGCCGAACCTTGGAGAGTGCTAAGAAAAGCTCTTGTGCCATTAATATCTTGAATGAATGGTACGAGACGGAACAGTACAAAGAAAAAGGTGAGTAAAGAACTAACTTGTAAAGTTCCATTCACCACAAAGCTACTAAAAGCCAAAATAATCATACCTATCAGCACAGTGGTAGCTGCACTTTCGGCAATGGGTTTTACTAATGTCCAAATCAGAATAACTTTAGTTGAACTGCTGACTATTTGATTACTAGCTTTGTAGTAACGCTGACGCTCTGATTCTTGAGTACCAGAAGCATGAACCGTGCGAATACCATTAATAAATTCTATGGCTATTGATGTAAAATTACCATTCGCAACTGAAGTACCAAAACTGGATTCTCGCACTCTAGCATTGAGATTTGATAACCCAACAGCTAACAGAGTAAATAACAATATGGCAATTAGCGTCAGCTGCCATGAAAGTAAAAGCATTGTAATGAAGTAGACAACAACTGTCAAACCTCTAGTAAATAAAAATGCTCCACCACTAAAACCCTGTTTAATCTTCTCAATTTCTGTGGTAATTGTGTTAACTATTTCCCCAGAACGAGTGGTACTAAAGTAACTCAGAGACAAAGATTGCAACTGTTCAAAAATTTGTTTTCTTAACCTGTCTCCAAGATATAATTGACAAAATTCAGTGTATATTTGAGAGAAATAGTTAAAAGCAGCACGCATCCACGTACTCAACAAAATCAGACAAGATACACGATATAATCTGCTAATTGCTGAGGTATTAACTCCTAAGATCCACTGGTCAAACCAATCTATTCCTATTTGAATGGGTGCAGCATTAGGATTAGTTAAATTTTGCAAAAATGACAGTAAGAAGCCAATACTTATACCTTCAAAAGTTGCTGCTAAAAAGGTAAAGACTAAGGCCAGTATAGTCACCTTACGAAAGTGTTTAAACTCTCGTAAAATTAAATGATTGTCTTGCCAGAATTTAGTAGTTTTTAGCAAATAGCGAAGCGGATTAAAAAAATGAGATTTCATTGATATTATCTAGCAGTATTGATCGATAGCTGATTGAGTTGTTCTGCATTTTCTAAACTTAGGTGGACTGCATCTGTTAAATCCCAACAACGAGAGCCAATCAAACTCATATCCCCACGCAGTACATTGAATAACTTAGGTAAATTATTCAGACCATATTTACGCATCAAAACCCCTAAAAATGAGATGTTCTGTTTTTCCCTTGTACAAAACTTGAGCGATTGAAATAGTTTACCCCGCTCACCAATCTGCCACTCATAAGAAAAAATAAATTCTGGGGATTGTAACCACAAAAGTATAGTTAATCCCAGCATTAAAGGACTAACCAATAGCAACAAAATTAACGCTAAAAGCCAATCAGTTATTCTTTGGATTACCCTGAATAATTGATAACTTTCTTTTGTGAATTGGTTCATAGATGATGGGCTGATATATATTGGTTTTTGAGCTTTTTTACAAGCATTTGCCCAAAATTTTAATGCAGCATTACCTAGTTGTGGATCTATGGTTACTAAATTAACAGGAGAATGTTTTAAACACTCTACTAATAATTGTTCGTTATCTAGAGCAGGTAAATATGGTTGTTGTAAATTTACACGAGACTTCACTAATAGCTGACCCATACGCCACTGAATTGTGCAGTATTGTAATTGATAATTTTTGGGGGACAACTGTGATATGTTGGTGTGTTCTTGTAAACTAGGAAAAATTGAAGTTGTCATAGGTATTTGCGTTTGTACAGTAGCCAATTACTGACCTAAAAATATGAGTTAACCTTTGTGCAATTCTGTAGATATGAAGATGTACAGAAAGCAACAAAAACAGTTAAGCAACAGCAATTAAGATAAATGGAGATTTAGGAAACTTGGTATTTACTCTAGGTATATGTAGAGTGGAATTACCTTTAGGAACGCTCGCTAAATTAATTTAATTGACGCTACTTAATACTGTTGTAGCTATCACAGGAATCCTCTAATTTCAGTCTGTTGAATTGTTGTCCTCAATTTCTAGAATATAATAAAAACGAGAATTAACTAATGATTAAATCAATTCTTTATTGAGTCTTTAAATAGATAGGTTTTTTCACACATAATGTTAAGCTATGATGAATCAATATTTTTTCGTGTTAAACATCATACATAAATTCTGTAATTTAAAAACTAACTAATTGGATTAGAAATATAATTATAAGTAGCTCAAACTAAAAAAAAACTCAGATCCAGATCCCCGATTTATTTAAGAATTCGGGTATCTATACACTTTTTATTTGACGATAATTGCAAAATTCTTTTTGGTATAGCTGTAGACAAGGTAGTTAGGACATTCGCCAAAACTAAAACTTAGACACTTCAACCCGGATTTCTTACTGTCACCTGTCACCTGTCACCTGCTATAGTTGATGTCCTAATCTTGATGGCTATAGCTATATTTTGGGAAAAACCCTCAACTCTCAATTCTTGTCTTTTCATGATAAAAAAAGGCAAGGGTAAAAGGATTAATTTCCTTACCCATAACCTTTTTCATATTTACCAAGCCAAATTTTGAGTCGAATATTTACAAAGGTAAGCATTCAGCCATCAGCAAAACTCACAAAAACACAAATTTCAGCCTGTGAATTTATCTACTCAAAGCCTGGTAATCTAGTAAAATTATGATTTTATTAACAACCACTCTACTTACATCTGAAAGCTGTTAGCGTAGCGTGGCATAGGTATTTACTGATTACTGATAGCTGAATACTTACTCACAAACAAAGTATTGTTGCCACAAAATGGAACCGTGGAAATCATTGAGCTATTTTTCCACAAATTCTTTTAGCACTAATTGTTTTTGTTTGACATAAGGAACATAAGTGCTATCAGAATTAGATACTCCATTAGCCACAACCCCAATCAGATTTAACTTGCTCAACATTGCTGTAGCTTGGGCTAAATGGTTGCGTGTCACCCTACCAATGCTGGCTACCATAACTACACTCCGACAAGATGAAGCTGTCAGCATTGCATCCACCATACCGATAACTGAAGGAGCATCTATGAGTACCAAATCATAGTTTTCTTCAAATGCTGCCATCAGTTCCATCATGCGTGGAGAACTCAAAAGATGAGCCGGATCTACAGGTATTGGACCAGCGGTTAAAATGTCGATATAGGATGAACCGGAGTATGGAATTCCTATTTGATGAGGAAGGCTAACATCACTGGATAATAGAGTGGACAAACCTTGTTCATTAGGAAGATTTAACTGTTTGTGCAAGCTAGGATCACGTAGGTTAGCATCAATTAAAAGCACCTTTTTATGTAACCTGGCCGCACTCATAGCTAAACCTAAAGTGAAAGCTGACTTACCCTCATCTGGCAATGCTGATGTCACCATCAAAGATTTTAATTCAGAGACATTGTGGAGAAGTTCGATATTTTTATAAATCAAGTCTAGTGATTCCCAACGTGGTGGAGATTGTAAGACTTGAATTGTCCAAGGAGCAAGAACTTCAGGTTTACCAAAAGGCAATTTGATGATTGATTCTTTCGGTTTAGCTGGTGGCAATTTGGGAGTTGTTCCCAACAAAGGTAGAGCAACTTGTTTTTCTAATTCAGCAGTAGTGTGTACAGAATCATCCGATGCTTCTCTAATAAAGGCGGCAATACCGCCTAAAATAAATCCCACTACTGCGCCCAACAAAAGATTTTGTTTGAGATTTGGTCCTAATTGTATGCCTCTTTGTGGTTCTTCCACCACTTCCCAATTAAAGCCACCTTTGGCAAGTTCTTGGCGCAATTGTTGTTCTGCTCTCAACAATTGTTCCATTCTTTCCCGACTAAATTCTAATTGGGGAAGTATGCGATTGTAATAAGCTAAGAGAGAAGGAAACCTTTTTAGTTGCGCTCTTAGTTCTTTCTCTTTTTCTGCCAAAGTTTGATCACGGGCGCTTAAAGAAACTATATTGGTTTGAGTTTCTACTAATTCACCTGTGAGGTTAAGGTCAATTTCTCCCAGTTGGCCTTGTTCTAGCAGATTGTCTCCAAAACTGAATGCACTGCTAGACTGTCTACCTAAAGTTCTACTGACTTCTTTTTGCAAAAGTTCTTTTTGACTGTTTAATTGTTCTTGAAGCTTTTGCACACCGGGAGTATCATCAGTAAAACGTAAGCGTTCCTGTGCTAAAGCTAGTTCTGTTTTTTGGATTTCGTTGAGTAAGCCTTGATAACGTGTAGACTGACTGAGACGGGAGGAAACCAAGGCATTCTGAGGAGAACGATTCAACTGTTCCTGCAAAGACCTCTGCTTGGCCACAGCTTCTTCATATTGAGAACGAGTTATTTGTCGCTCTTTTTGAATATTATTCAAAGATTCTTCAATTGCTTTGGCCTGCAATTCTGGATTAATTAAATTCTGGTTTCTCCGAAATCGTTGCAAATTGGCTTCTGATGCGTTCACCTCATCATTAGCTTTTCGCAACTGCTCTCTAATAACTTGCAGACCTCTTTTTAAACGTATATCCTGCTGTTGTTTGTTATATTCAACATAAACTTGCCGAATGGCAGTTAGCACTTTTTGCGTTTTTTCTGGATCACCATCACTATAGTCAACTTGAAAAATTTTAGTAGCGATATTATCTTCTGGAGTTTTGATTTGAGTTAAGACTAAGGATTTTTTAACTTCCTCTACTGTGATATTTGGATATTCCGACTTGAGTTTATCAACTGCTTTTTGGATTAGTCCAGAACTCCGCATCAAATTCAATTGTGTCGCAGTATCAACCACAACGTTAGTATCTGTAAACTGACGTTCTACTGGGTCTACTCCTTCTTTTTTGCCTTGATAGTTAGGTTCTACTAACAGTTGCATTGTGCTTTGGAAGGTGGGCTTGGTCTTTAAAGTTATGATTCCTGCCAGTGCCATAGAACTCAGAAATACTAACACAACCCAGGGCATTCTCCTGAGCAAAACAGCAAACATTTGTCCATAACTTGGTTCTTGATCTGCTACTGGAGTTATCTGGGGATTTAGACTAGTTTGAACCACTTTTATTATCCTTCTTTGGGAGACGCTATGCTTAGTTTGCTACCCTTTATCAATTGATAATTGATAATTGACAATTGACAGTTTTTTCATTTGCTCCAGAGGTAATTGTCAATTGTCTATTGTTAATTTTCCATTGTTAAAGGGTGAAGCTAACTAGTTAAATAAATGAGTGATGCACACCAGCAAATTGAACAAGAATATCCTCAACTTTAGAGAAGAATGCTTGTTCTGAAAAATTGTTTACGGCATGATTACGAATCGTTTCGTAATTCCAAGATATGCCTCTAGCTTCTAATAATGCGGCTTGTAGAGAATCGGGTGTTTGTCTCTTAAAAAAAACTCCCGTTTTACCAGGTATTTGAGTATCTAACACCCCACCGGCTCCATAGGCAATTACTGGAGTTCCACTAGCATTTGCTTCTACTGGAACTAATCCATAGTCTTCTAAAGCGGCAACAATAATCGACTTAGCACTAGAAAATAAGTCTTTACGTTTGCTATCAGTAACGTGACCTAAAAATTCAATATTGCCTAATGCTTTCGATTTTAACCGTTCTAGTTCGGGTCCGTCACCTGATATTAATAAATTCCACCCTAACCAATTAAAAGCCTCGACTATTATATCAAGACGTTTATAACTTATCATCCGCGCCGATGCCAAGTAGTATTCATCCTTAGTATTAGAAAAAACAAACTGATTTGTATCAATTGGATAGTTAATCACAATTGCTTGTTTACCGTAAATTTTCTGAATGCGACGGGCAACAACGCTGGAATTAGCAATGTAGAGGTCTGGTTCTTGAGAATATTTCAAGTCTACATTTCTCATCATTGCAAATATTTTTTCAATTAAGGGGGCAAAATAGCTATAGTCTCCATACTCCCGTAAATAAGTTTCTGTATCCCATAGGAAACGAGTGACATTATGACAGAAACAAATGTGCTTTGCCTGTGGTTTTTTACGCACTGCTTTGGCAAAACTTGTACTACTACTGATAATTAAATCGTAGTCTTCTAAATTTAAGGCTCGAAAGGCAGGAAAGTAAAGAGGAGCCATCACACGAAAATACTTGGCAGCACCGGGAATATTTTGTAAGAAAGTTGTTTTAACTAAACGTTCACCCAGATCAATTGTTTTCTGTGGATCATACAAGGATGTGAAAATGTCGGCTTCGGGGTAGCGTTTACAAAGCAATTCAAACACTCGCTCTGCCCCACCGCGCTGGGTTAAGTAATCATGGACTAGAGCTATTTTCATGGATGATGCCTTATATGATAGTGTTGACTATTTGACTAAATTATTGGCTGTTGCATCAGGGTGTACAGATGTTAATAATCTCTATGTTTATAGCAGTATTATGTCTGTACTAAACCCTTCCTTAGGTAGTTACAAGCTGCAACGTCAGTGTAGCAAGTGTCTGATAGCTTTGGTTAGTCTAGCTATCGCACTGCTAATTTGATGAATGGCAAAACCCACAAGGTTTGTACATTCAATTACATTACTTAATCAGGCATTTATAGTGTTAGTAATTAGTACAACCAAAGGGATTTGACAATACCATTGGCAAACCACGAAAAATCTACTCTATAGATATGTTGATATTTCGCCTTTGGTGTTTTTTCAACTAGGTAGATACTTGTTAATAAAAATTGTAATTTTTCTGATCAAACTGGAAGTTGTAACAGAATACCAGGTCAAGTCTCGTTGATTTGCTCGTTTTGAACAAAAAGATCAATTTGTTCAAATCTCAGTGATAAAAAATTTTCAGCCCCCAACCAAGGGGGCTAAATTTCAGTTTTGATGTAAGTATTCAGCTATCAGTAATTAGCTATTATTGATAATTTTCTTCTTTCTCACTGACTGCTGAATGCTTACGTTTTGTGGTTAATTTTTTACTTTATTTGACACCTGCTAAAGTTTTCGCAGGAGCAAAATAAGCTGTTTGTTCAGCACGTAATCTGTCACAAAGTCTACCTTCTGGAAGTTCTACATCATCATAAGAAATGACTTGATCTTTCTGAATATCTCGTTTTAAACGACATCCTCCAGCTATCCCCATTGGTAGTAAATTTTCTCGCTGCACAATGTCTGAATTTTCACATTGTCCATAGGTCATGTAATAACCAATGCCATCTAGTGTTTCTCCCGCTTTTAAATCAATTTTGGCTGTAGCAACAACATCTACTACTGGACCTGCTAGGGGAGCTAATACAGCATCATGAAATAGTACTGCACGGGCGACAGAAAGGGGTACTTCAAAATGGCAAAGGTGATAGGGAGTATAGAAACTATAAAGGGGTCCTTCACCTAATTTATAAAGGTTGAGATAATGTCTTTGTTTGGGGTCTTCATGGGTAGCAAAAACAAAGACTCCAGGACTGGGTTTTGTTCCTACTACATAGTCAACAATACCGCCTAATTCTTTGAGTTTATCTATGTCATACATTTTGGTCATTTCATCAACATGACCTGTGTATTCATAGCCTAACATTCCCCGTTTTGCGACTTTCATTCCTGTGCCGTTAGCAACAATTGCTTGTTCAAAGGAAATTTTTGTACCGTCTGCAAAACTTGTCACCATTGCGGGATTTTGTCCCCAACGTTGAGCAAAACCGGCTTGAGTTGTAGGGTTACGATAGGGGTCTTGTAAACCTTTAATATTGCCACACAATAAGGGTGTTAAACCGATGCTTTTCACAAAGCGGTAGAGGTTCATTTCTACCCCTGGTTGATCACCATCACAAGCTGTTAAAATCACTCCAGCGCGGTCAGCATGAACTTTGAGAATTGGTCCAATTGTGGCATCAAGTTCTGCATTCATTAAAATGATATGCTTTTGATGGGCGATCGCTCTCATGACTAAATGAGCAGCATATTCAATTGTTCCTGTAACTTCAATGATTGCATCTATTCCTTCTGCTGCACACAGTAACATTGCATCTTCTGTTACTGCATATCCACCTTGAGCGATCGCATCTTCTAAATCTACTACACTAGAAACAGGTTGAAAATTCTCAATTCCTGCTTCTAAATAAGCTCTTTTCGCTGTATCAATGTGTCGGTTTGCAATCGCAACTAATTCCATTCCGGGAACAGAATTAATAATTTGATTGGCAATACCCCGACCCATAAAACCAGCACCAATCATCCCTACTTTTACAGGTTTTCCTAACTCTGCACGGGCTTTTAAAGCTTGATCAAGAATAATCATCTTAAACTCCTATTAAAATAGATTCCAATAAAGGCCAATTGCGATCTTTTTCAGATATTTCAGTGACAGCCAAAGGCCAAGAAATATCTAAAAGTGGATCATCAAACCGCAAACCACGCTCATAACCAGGGGTGTAAAATTCACCCACTTGATAAACAACTTCTGCATTATCAGTTAAAGTTTGATAACCGTGGGCAAACATTTCTGGTACATAAAGAGCGCGACGATTTTCTGCACTCAGTTCTACACCTATATGCGACAGATAAGTAGGAGATTCAGGACGCATATCAATAATTACGTCATAAATTGCTCCTTGAGTACAACGCACTAATTTTGTTTCCGTTGCGGGTGCAATTTGATAGTGCATACCTCGCAATGTACCTTTTTTATGATTAAAAGAAAGATTGCATTGGGAAACCGTTGGTTTTAAACCATGTCTGATAAATTCATCACCACAAAAAGTTCTCGCAAAAAAACCACGATGATCTGGCTTTTCTTCTAGATCAATAATGAAAACACCAGCAATATGAGTCGATGAGAAAATCATAGCTTTTCAACAAAATTATGCTCAAGTTCACAAATTTATTTTTGAATTAGGCTGATCCTTCTAAGCCTACTTGGGGAATGATTCTAGTAAAGGTATCATCATTGTATTGTGTACAAAGCTCAGGTCGTTTTGGTGGGTTAGCTGTGTATGCAAAAAAGATAGTTACTCTTTCTTTCTGTTTGACAGTACCGTGATGTAAAATATTTCTTGTATCTGCAAAAATTACAGTTCCCGCTTTACCAGTACATGATTTCCAAGCAGATTGAGGAATTATTTTCATCATTTTTTCGTTATTAATTCCTAAGAAGCCCGAACGCCACAGTTCATAATCAAGTCGATAATATTTGACTTGTTCTAAGAAATTAACTGGTAGTGGTATATATTCAAATGGTCCATGTTTTTCTGTCACATCATTTAAATAGATAATGACTTTAATCATGCGCCGATCTTCGGAATCTTTATGCCACAGCAATGTTTCTGATTGCTGCTCATTAGGGTAGTCTTTCCGCACATGGACACCATGAAAAGCTATAGGTAAACCTATATAATTTTCAATAATGTTTTGTAGTCGTTTTTCAATTCCCCAAGCCAAAAATTCTGGTAAATCTGTAACCGTGTAAATTTGCGGCAACATATATCCTGCATGCATATTACTATGATTTACCATTTCCTGGGCATAATTATTAGCAATATCCCACATTGTTGAAGTAGATGCTAAACCTAACTCAGATAAAGATGTAATGTAAACACCATCTTTTTTGAGAACATCCACAATCAAGCGATCGCTCGCATTCAGAGCAGGTAAATTTCTTTGATGTTGTCTAAGTTGTGTTTGATAATTCAATTCAGATTGTAACAAAGATAATTTGTCTTGAATCTTGCCAAACATAACATCCCTCCCTACCTACCAATCAAAAATTTAATTTTTAATTACAAAGGGTTTAATTATTTCTTTCTTGTGACTTCTGAACCCTGATTTCTGATAAATTCTGCCATTCTATACTCCCTAACTGGCATTAACTCAAAAGCAGCCATACCAGCTAAAGCTAAAAAAGGAACAACTATTTTAATTGCTGACATTGGCCATCTTCTTAAAGCACCCAAGAAAACTTTTAAATCAACCTCATGGAAATTTTGCAACATCATGCGGCGACAAAATTGCCGAGAATATCCAACTTCTTCCAGCTTTAAAATTACTTCTGGAATGTCTTTATATTGCATTAATAAGGCTGAGTTTCTCTCTTTTTGCCAATAACTCACCCCCACAATACATTCTAAATAGGTTTCTTTAGTAACAATCACTGAACCATGACTAGCACAATACCCAGCGAAATATACTAAAGATAACCAATTGTTTTGAGCATCTGGCCAAATTTTCAGAGAGTGTTTAACCAAGTCAACATGATATATTGAAGCTGAGAGAAAACTAACAGCACCTACACTTTTGCCAAAACAATATTCAAATATTGCCTTACCGTCTCCATTTCCATCTTCGCTATCAGCATCAAACCAGCGATTACCAACAATAGTTGGAGGATATACTGGTTTATTAGTCAACTTATGGCGACCAGAAAAATTCAGAAATAATAATGATAAATTCTCATGAGTCTTCAATTTATCAATTACATAAGCAACGGCTCTTTTCTGAATTGGATCATCATCACCAATTGTCCACACATATTTTGTTTGACTCTGATTCAAACAACAAACAATGTTCTTAATTAATCCCACATTGACGTGATTTATATTAACATGAAATGTCAAATCTTTCAGCTTTTCTTGCCATTTTTTGATCACGTCCTCAGTGTTATCAGTTGAGCAATTATCAGAAACTAAAATCTCACAGTCAGATTCAAATCCTTGAATTGCCTGAGATAGCCATTCTAATTGTTGATCAAGACATTCAGCCCGGTTGTAAGTAGGAATAGCAATGGTGAGTAATTTAGTCATGGTGAACACCAACAATCATGCTCATTGATATTAAAAAAACTGTGGAATTAGTAACTTTTAGCTATTTAAGACAAAACCAGCATGGGTTTTTCAATAGATATTGATAATTGCATGAAGTTCTGAATTTGCTCTTGGGTTTTTTCCTTCATGTCATAGCCTTGTTGCCATGCTTTATTCCAATCAACAATCCAAGCTAATGCAGTTTTTAAATCTAACTGAGCTTCCCAATCTAATTGATTACGAGCCTTAGAACAATCTAATGTTAAATAATTAGCCTCATGGGGTTGAAATCTACTATCTTGAATCCAACTAGCATCATTACCCCAAAGTTGTTTTAGCTGTTCCAATATCCAAGCGACTGTTTTTACTCCTGATTCATTAGGTCCAAAATTCCAGCCTCCTCCATAAATACAGCCTTCAGTAAATAATTTTTCTGCTAACATTAAATAACCATGCAAAGGTTCTAGTACGTGCTGCCAAGGACGAACCGCTTGTGGATTTCTAATTACTACTTCTTCCCCTACTAACCAAGCTCTTAAAATATCGGGAATCAAACGATCTTTAGCCCAGTCTCCTCCACCAATAACATTTCCTGCACGAGCAGAGGCTATTGCAACTTTATGTTGAGCATAATCAATAGGATTGAAAAAAGATTGACGGTAAGCTGTAGTTACTAACTCAGCACATCCTTTACTGCTGCTGTAAGGATCATTTCCTCCCATCGGATCAGTTTCTCTGTAACCCCAAACCCATTCCCGATTTTCATAACATTTATCAGAAGTAACAGAAACTACTGCTCTGACGCTAGATACAGTCCTGACCGCTTCCAGTACATTTACCGTTCCCATCACATTCACCGCATAGGTATCTACTGGGTGATGATAAGATTCACGCACCAATGGTTGAGCAGCCAAATGAATGACAATATCTGGCTGGAAAGTCTGCATTACCTCCTTGAGATAGTTTAGTTCTCTCACATCTCCTATTACCGATGTCATATCATCAGCTACCTGAGCTAACTCAAACAAACTCGGAGATGTTGGGGGCGTTAAAGAATAACCACAAACTTCAGCCCCTAACATCTGTAGCCACAGTGACAACCAACTACCTTTAAAACCAGTATGTCCGGTGATAAAAACTTTTTTCCCGTACCAAAAATTTGATTTCATTACTTAACCTTTCACTTGATTACGTGATTTCAATCCAAAATCTACAATCCAAACTCTAAAATCCAAAATTACTATTCCCAAACTTTCCAAGGAGCTTTACCACTTTTCCATAGCTCTTCTAAATATTGTTTATCTCTTAAAGTATCCATTGGTTGCCAAAATCCATCATGTTTGAAAGCTGATAATTGTTCCATTTCTGCTAACTTCTCTAATGGTTCTTTCTCCCAAACTGTGGAGTCATCAGCAATAAAATTAATTACTTCTGGTTCAAGAACAAAATAACCACCATTTATCCAAGCACCATCACCTTCTGGTTTTTCGTTAAAACTGGTAATTTTAGTTTGTTCTTGTCCTAAAGAAATTGCTCCAAAACGTCCTGCTGGCTGTACTGCACTCAGTGTAACTAAACTTTTTTGTTCTTTATGAAATTTGATTAATTCGGTGATATTTATATCGCTGACACCATCACCATAGGTAAAGCAAACAGTGTCATTACCAATGTGTTCTCTAACTCTTTTTAAACGTCCACCCGTCATACTATTATCACCTGTGTTAACCAAGGTAACACGCCAAGGTTCAGCATATCCAGAATGGATACTCATCTGGTTAAATCTCATGTCAAAAGTTACATCGGACATATGTAAGAAGTAGTTAGCAAAATATTCCTTGATGATGTAACCTTTGTATCCGCAACAAATGATAAAGTCATTAATACCATGAGCCGAATATATCTTCATGATATGCCAAAGAATCGGCTTACCTCCAATCTCAACCATTGGCTTCGGTCTGATACTGGTTTCTTCACTCAAGCGTGTACCAAGACCCCCAGCCAAAATTACTGCTTTCATGCAATTTACCTCAAAAATTTGCCAATAGGTGATGATTTGATTTCGGGATGAAGAGGATGCACAGGAAATAGAGAAACAATGAACTTCTGTAAGAATTCAAGATTCATGATTTTGGGCGTATTAGCCCAGGGTAAGCTCAAAACTTAGAAATTATGTAGGTTGGGTTGAGGAACGTTCACGCAGTGTGCCGAAGGCATAACCCAACTTTTACAAGCGTTTGTTGGGTTTCACTTTGTTCAACCCAACCTACAAAAACTCTTAACCGAACAGTATTGATTCTCGTTGTGGAATTTGAATCCTTACGAATTTTTATATTTTTCCCTAGAAAGAATCTAGAATTAATTTAACTGTAAAATGCTGAATAATTATGAAGAAAAAGTAAATTTAAAACAAGTTATATGTAAAAAAATCATGAATTACAGTAAGAAAATTTTAGTTTTATACAATCCCAAAAATCAACTAATATAAAATAACTAGCATCAAACATTGTCTACCTCCAGAAGTATGATTTCTTGTTAAGAAACAAAAAAACGCTAGTA
The DNA here is from genome assembly GCF_015207205.1 of Sphaerospermopsis sp. LEGE 08334. Classification (NCBI taxonomy): domain Bacteria; kingdom Bacillati; phylum Cyanobacteriota; class Cyanophyceae; order Nostocales; family Aphanizomenonaceae; genus Sphaerospermopsis; species Sphaerospermopsis sp. LEGE 08334. The sequence goes on from NZ_JADEXH010000027.1 coordinate 50,809, forward strand.
TCACAAAAGTCAGGAGTCTGTAGGGGTTTAGCAGTGCTAAGTAGGGTTTGCTGATAGCGTAGCGTGGCGTTAGCCATATAAATCCGAAAACTTTACAGGTAAAGGGTTTTAGCTAGTTTGACTTTCAAAAAGTGCAAGCTTTTATGAGGTGGCAACTGAAAAACCTTGCACTTAATTCCTACTTAAAGAAAAAATCGTTCCTATCCAACTCTTGAAACTGTCACCTGTCACCTGTCACCTAGCCTAATTTGTTTTTTTCTGATTAGCTACTTAAACCCCTACAGGAGTTAGGAGTCAGGAGTAAAAATCTCTTATTTTGGAAGAAAATTTTAGCGATCAATTGGGTCAAAAATAATTGAGCTTTGGAATAAAGCATCACATTTTTTAGCTACTATTACGCAAATGTTACTCAGGGCTTGCTGATAGTTATCCATGTCCTCTTGTTCCAGGTAAATTTGAGCAGATTTTTCTAAATCTTCAATGGCTTGTGCATGATTTTCTTCAACTTTACTTTCCCCGTATTGAGCTAATTCATAATAAACCATTCCCCGTTTAAGGTAAACTTTAGCCATCTGGGGGTTAATATTTAATGCTTGATTAAAATCTGCGATCGCTTGTTTATATTCTTGGGCATAATTATTAGTATATTGGGCAAATTGATAACGAGCCAGACCGCGATGGAAGTAAGCTTCTGCTTGGGAAGCATTCAGTTGAATTGCCTCTGTAAAATCAGCAATTGATTTTTGATATTCTTGTTGAAAATCATTGCTATATTTAGCTATTTGAGAACGGACAATACCCCGTCTAATATACGCTTCCGTATCACGGTTATTGATGTTGATAGCTTGATTAAAGTTTTGGATAGCTTTCTGATACTCTTGGTCAGGATCATTACTATACTCGGCCAGCATATAGTAGGCATTGCCCCGATTTACAAATGCTTTAACTTCCTGGGGATTAATCTTTAGGGCTTGGTTATAATCTGCCAATGCTCCTTCATAATCATTCAGATTGTAGCGAGAATTACCCCTATGGATATACAATCTAGAAAAATTAGGATTTTTTTTGATACCTTGGGTAAAATTTTCAATTGCTTGCTCATAGTCTTGTTGTCGATAAGCAGCATTACCACGATCATAGTAATCTAAATAAGAAAGATTTTCCTCTTGAGGATGATTATTTTCTGGGCGAGAAATCAAGCTTTGTTGAGTGTAAGGATTTTGGGAAACAAATGGACGAGTAAATTTAATCATTAAGTCCAAATACCCCAATAAACCCAAACCCAAGAGGCTAAACATAATAGTATAAAACCTTGACTTTTGAGTAGTCTTGGGAGGTTGATAAATAGAAAAATTTTGGGTAAAGACTGGTTGCCAATGATGTAGCGGTGATGCAGAAATCACAGGTCGGCGTAAACCAGGATTTTGTGTGTGGCGCTTTTTAGATTTTCGCCGGGGTTTGAGATGTTCTTTAGAAGCGATCGCCTCCAGTGATGGAAAAGGATCACGTCCACCTAAACGCGCCGCACGTTCACACCAAGGACACTTGTCGAGATGATTATGGTAGCGATGCTGGGGGTTAGCAGTACAAGTAACAAGACTCTCTTCAGCGGTGGTTAAAACTGACAACCAAGTTTGAGCAGCAGGACGCAAGTGAGGGTTGTGATGCCCATCCTCAAAACAACGCACAAACAAATCCCGTAAACCGGGAGCGAGCATTTCCCAAGCAGGTGCTATGGGGGTAGGTAAATAGGGAACTTGTTGCCTTTGACTATAAGTAAAATGACCAGCAACGATTCGGACTTCGTAAGTTGGTGGATCAAACTGACCTTGAAAAATCCCGGAAAATGGGTGAGTACCTTCCATTAATAATTGAAATATCAGCACCCCTAACCCAAATAAATCATGGTAAATTTCCCGATCATAGTCAGCAAAAGTTTTATTCTGTAGCTCTGGGGGGGTATACTCTGGTTTACCGACTGCACAACGATAAACAATATTTTGCGCTGGATCACGAACTTGAAATGAGTCTGTATCTACCAAAGTCACTAAGGCAGTATCACTAACTAAAATATTTGACTCATTAACATCACCAATGCAATACTGACTCGCGTGTAAAGCTGCAAAAGCTGCGGCCAAATTACGAGCAGTCCTAAGTAAATACTGATAATTAAATAAAGGACAATTTAGGCGGCGGGTTCCCGGATGATAAAAGTCCATGATCGGACGCATCCCCCGAATTCGGGGCATTAAAAAGCCGACGATACTACCACTACCATCCTCAGCTTCTAACAACTCCTGTGGCCAAGCAATAGAAATATGCCCCAAATTAGCTGTTGGATTTTCTGGGGGGTTGGCAATCATGGCCTGAAGTTTGTGAGCATGGGTCAGAATGGGCTTGTGATAAATTTTGGCCACTAAATTTTCATCTGATGGCACGGCGTAGACACAAGCTTCACCCCCACGTCCCAAATTGACCGTGAGATTGAGAATTTCTTGCTGCCCAAGAGAACGAAGTACCTGCATAGTGAAATGACTGTTAACAGTGGTTATGGAAAGGGACTGGGGATTGAAGTACAGACGACCTGATCGGTCGTCAATACGGAATGAGGAATTTAAAAAACGCTGAACTTGAAACTGACAGTCTGGACTATCAACCCTACCCAATAAACATTGTTTATGAATTGCTTAGTGCTGCGATGATCAGAGTCAAATCATCATCAGTACGCTTCGTAATTCTTTCAGAGCATAAAAATTTGACTAGTTGCTCTTTGGCAACGACCTTATCTTCAGCATTGGCTACAAAGTCAAACAAAGGAAAAAAGAATGGTTTGTGGGGTTCACCAACAAGCATATTCAAAGCCAGCATTTGTAGTCCATCAGTGAGAACGCCGATATTAACTATGTGCTGACGCAAAATTTTTATCTGGGTTGTAGTTAAGGCATCAGGTGAAGTCAAAAATGTGGTTTCGTTAATGTATTCACCCCTGTTAGGGATTGTCAGCGCCTGTAAGTTACCTGTACTATCCTTGGCTACAGCTAAACCATCACCGATTTGGGCTACTGCTGCAACTTTTGGTGTGGCGATCGCAATAATTAAGGTAGTTGCTAAATCTGATGACTGATGTTTGCAGGCCACTGCCTCATCTTCTACTGCTTTTTTAGCAGCTAACATGGCATCAGTTAACAAATTACGCAAAAGAGTATCCTCAGTAAAGGTGCTGTGAGTAATTTCGCAATTTGAAATATGTTCTATTGCTGTTTCTACAGCAATCATCGCTCCCACTTTTCCCAAAGTTGCTGAACCAGCCCCATCTGCTGCTGCTGTCACTAAGACATTATTTGGCAATATCTGCCAATGGTGAGCATCCTGACATAACTGCTGGTTTTTAATGTGGCTAGTTCCACATACCGAAGCGGCTACTATTCGCCATTGAGGAATCTGTTTTGGTGTGTTCATAAATTTTTTCTCACAGCTATAGCAGGTGATAGGTGATAGGTGATAGGTGACAGGTGACAGGTGACAGAGTGGAAAGTCTGCTTGTATATTAGTTTTGTCAATGGCTTACGCCATGCTGCGCTATCAGTTCGTGAACTACCACCTGAGTTGTTGCTATAACTGCTAACTGATAACTGATAACTGTTAAACAGACCCCCAACCGATTGGTGGTAGTGCTACTTGCTCGTCTACTTTGGAATGGGAAACCGCTGACATACTTGCTGAAAGCCAAACAAACATTTCAATAAAGTTTAACCCTTTAAGCTTCAGGGGAGTACGTACAGCTATTTGACTTAAACGGTTCATGTTAGCATTTTCTACTCCTACCGTAAAAAAGGCAACACGTTTATTCGCCTCATCTCCTTGCAGCCTCTGTACTGCTTGTTCTATAACATCATCTAGCTCACCTTGTGGCTCACCATCTGTAATCATAAATACCCAAGGACGGTAGTAAGCAATGCCATTGGCACGATACTGAGATTTGCGTTCTTGAATTATTTCTAACGATTTATTAATTCCCGCCCCCATTGTCGTTAGTCCCTGGGCTGTTAGAATAGGTGGGTTGAATTGGTCTGCGGTTACAAAGTCCTGCACAACATTGACATGACTATCAAAAGTAACAATTGCTACCTCTACCCTTCTAGCTGCCAATGAATTTTTTAGTAGCTCATCCTTAAAACTCAGTAGGCCTTGATTTAAAGCCTCAATCCTTTCTCCTTGCATGGAGCCAGATGTGTCTAGCAATAGCACGCACGGACAACGTGGTTCTGGGTTTTCTGCAAATTCTACAACTTCATCTAGTTTTAATGTATCCAGCATAACCTTTTGTGTTATGTTATAGTCCAAAGCGTTACTTTCCTTTCCTCAAAGTATCATAGTCTCCCAGACTAGTACGACTACAAGTATGGTATTTTGCGGTAGATGGATAAAAATTCATCCATGCAAATTATTCCGATCAAATTATCTATTTCAGGAAACTTGAATCACCATATACTTTAGTTAAAGCTAATTAATCAAGAAGGAGAAACATTATTTTTGGGTAGATAACCTATCTATCATTTATATCCAAATCATTAAGAATATAATATTCAATATATACATTTCTAAGAGATAAAAATTTAAAGATTTTATGTGGAAAATTTGCTAATTATCAACCAATCAGGAAACACAGTTAATACCGCAATGGGAAAATGTGTACCCTGTAATAATGAGAACAGAAAGTTTTACTCTTCTGGAAAATAGGAAAATATTTGACAGTCTAGTATTATTATGTAACTCACGGAGGAGTAATTGATATAGCTGGAGGTAGATTTATGATGTTTCATCATCAATTAGTTGGTTGATAGAGAAATATGAAAATAAGTGAAGGGAGAAAAACCTTTACCTTTGACCCAAACCAACTTACTAATTCCCATTTCTTGACCGAGCAGTATTGAGACATATTTCACCTAATCCAGAAATTCATTATTGCTCCAGACTCAATCAATAGTAAAGCAATTTTTCTTTAAAAACTGTAAAAATATGAATAATATTGGCACATTTACCAAACTATCTCCTAAACGTTTATTAAGACAGTTAAGCAATTCTTCTGACACTACTTGTTTACAAGTTTTAAATAATTCAGTGCTATGGTCAATATACTTAGACCAAGGCAAAATTATCTATGCCACTCATTCAGTAGAACCCTTTGATAGACTGGAACGGCATATACGTCGTCTGAGTCAGCAAATTCCCCTACTGAGTAATGAAATTCGTGTACAATTACGCATGATGTTTGAACCTGACTGGCAAACTCAGTTAATTGAACGTAGTGATGATGAACACCAACAACCGCCGGAATATCAAGCTATTTATTGGTTGGTGAATGAAAAACATTTGCTCTCTCACCAAGCTGCGTTACTGATTCAAGAGTTAGTAAAAGAGGTAATCGAATCATTTTTGCTGATTAGAGAAGGCACGTTTGAATTAACAGCAGCAGTTAATAGTCTACCGAAAATTTGCAAACTTGATGTTGATAGTATTATGGAACACTGCAAAAATCGGTTGCAAAATTTGCAGTCTTTCGCTCCTCAAATCTCTTCTCCTTATCAGCGTCCATACCTGTTGATTAACAGTAAATTTTATGACAAACAATTACCAGAATTACAGCAAAATATCACTACCTGGATGAAGGGTTTTAGCCTGCGTCATTTGGCAGTAATTATGAATCTCGATGAAGTGGAACTGGCTCGAACTTTATACCCGCATATCCTTCAGGGTTCGATTATTTTGCATGAACCGGACCCTCCATTTGATAAACTGCCTAAAATCTTGGAAGATTTTTCATTCGCTCCTAAATACAGCACACTCAGAATTAATGGAAAATCATTTCAGATAGAAGCATCACCATATATTATTGCTGATACTATTTCAGGTGAAGGATCTATAACTCAAGTTTCTGCTCTACCAAAAGAAAAACTTGGGCTATCAACCATACCCAATAACATACCAACCGATGGAGAAAAGGTAAACGCTCGCACTACCGCTAAAAAGCCTTACAAAATTATTTCTGTAGATGATAGTCCCACAATTCTCAAAGAAATCAGCCGTTGTTTGGAAGATGAAAATGTTGCTGTAGTAACCATTAATGATCCCATTAAAGCAGTGATGTCTATTATTAGACATAAACCTGATTTGATTTTATTGGATCTGAATATGGCGGGAATTGACGGTTATGAGTTATGCCGCATTATTCGCAATAATTCCATGTTTAAGGAAATTCCCATTATTTTTGTGACTGGTAGTAAGGGAATTATTGATAAGGTGAAAGCAAGAATGGTAGGAGCTTCTGGTTATTTAACTAAACCTTTTACTCGTGCTGAATTGTTAAAGATGATTTTTATGCACTTGGCGTAAAGGTAACTGGGAACTGGGGACTGGGGAAGAAAATTTTAGATTTTAGATTTTAGATTGGAATTGACAAAAACAATCCAAAATCCAAAATCCAAAATTGTATTACCAATTACCCATTACCAATTACCCATTACCAATTACCCATTACCAATTACCCATTACCAATTACCCATTACCAATTACCAATTGAGAACTGTGGCACAAGTTGTATTAGAAAACGTTTATAAAAGTTTCCCTCCCCGGAAGGGGGAAAGTGTGAAGACACAGCAGTCATTACCAGAAAAAGAGGGTGCAGATAGTATTAATGTCCTCAGACGCATTAATTTAACCATTGCTGATGGTGAATTTATGGTGTTGGTGGGACCGTCTGGTTGCGGTAAAAGTACCTTGCTGCGGCTAATAGCAGGGTTAGAGGTGATGACTGGGGGTAATATTTGGGTGGGCGATAGCGCCAGCGCGCCCGCAGGGCTTCGCCTAATTAATGACTTACCCCCCAAAGCGCGAGACATTGCAATGGTGTTCCAAAATTACGCCCTCTATCCCCACATGAGTGTTTATGACAACATCGCCTTTGGGTTACGTCGTCGGTTGGGAAATGGTGAAACAATTTCTACCCGTAATTTTCGTACATGGGGAGAAAATCTACTTGTGGGAGTGACTAAAAAACTACCCAAAGGACTGCGTTATCTTTCTCCAAAAGAACGCACAATAGAACAACAAGTGCTGAATGTTGCCCAATTATTACAAATTGAAAATTTATTAAATCGCCTACCTAAACAGTTATCTGGAGGACAAAGACAAAGGGTAGCATTAGGGAGAGCGATCGCTCGGAATCCTCAAGTATTTTTAATGGATGAACCATTATCTAACTTAGATGCTAAATTACGGGCAGAAACTCGCGCCCAAATTGTTAAATTACAGCGTCAGTTGGGAACAACAACGATTTATGTAACCCATGATCAAACTGAAGCTATGACAATGGGCGATCGCATTGCCATCATGTCTGGGGGACAAATTCAACAAGTTGCCCCTCCTTTAGAACTATATAATTATCCTGCTAACCGCTTTGTAGCTGAATTTATTGGTTCACCACCAATGAATTTTATTCCGGTAGAATTTCATGCACCTTTATTAATTACCCATGCTAATTTTCGCTTTACCCTCCCAGATGTATGGGGAAAAGCATTACAAAAATACGATGGACAAACTGTAATTTTAGGTATTCGTCCAGAACACTTAATGTTAAGTGTACCAGCTACCAAAAATTTACCAGTTAAAGTAGATTTAGTAGAGAATTTAGGAAACGATAGTTTTCTTGCTGTAAGAATATATGACCCTGATTTACCAAATACAGATGGTCAAACTTTACAAGTACGAGTTCCTCCAGATAGATTTATCAGTTTGGGTGAGCAACTTTGGTTATCATTAGTTTCTGAAAAACTCCACTTTTTTGATCCAGAAACCGATTTAGCCATATTTCCCAAGAACAGGTAATAGGGGACTGGGGAGAAAAATTTTAGATTTTAGATTTTAGATTTTAGATTTTAGATTTTAGATTGGAGTTGACAAAAATCAATAATCCAAAATCCAAAATCCAAAATAAATAGCTCCTGACTCCTTGAACTTTGGTTCTGAAATTATCAACTATCATGATTTTTGGTTATGCCGGTTTCTTCTCCCTGTGGCTATTACGGACTTCTGCTTTTTGCTTACCCCCAACTTCCAGATAAGCTAAATCTTTAATTTTCTTGCTTAAGCTGCTAGGTGTTAAATGACTCTCTGACCTTTTCTCTGTTGGTGATGGAGCAATTTTCAAATTTTCATTCTGTTGAGGGTTTGAGCGACTATTGCGAGAGTTTTCTTTGAGTAGTCGGTTATAAGTACGGTAAGGAATGTAATGCAAAGGATTGTAACCAACAAACCGCAACATTAACACACAAGCCCAAGAATACTTACCAGCGAGAATTGCTTCTATTACTTGGTCAAACTGTTCGGGATTGATTTTTTTGTCAGGGAGTCCACTATTTCCAGCAATGTCTTGATTCATAGTACGTTTGAGTTTTATTTCAATGAGGTAAATTGTCGAGTTTCTTCGTGTTTTATTGTCAAGTGCTATTTACAACTGCAATACACAAACTGCAATATCAGTTCACCACACCAACATTTACCAGTTGATCGCAGGAAGATAATTGTTATCAATTGATAATTGATAATTGACAATTGTTTTATTCAAGGCTTCCGCCGTGAGCGTCAGCCGATAGCGTAGCGTGGCGTATGACTCCTACGTCGTCACGCAAGCTATAGCCATACGGTTGAAAACCTTTTGTTTTCAGGAGAAAAAAGAAAAATTTTCCTATTTCCCTATCCTCTCACTTCTAGGAGAGGTAATTGTCAATTTTCCATTTTTAATTATCCATTGTTGAATCTTCCCTATGCGTACCTTCACCCAGTAATTTTGGTTTGGTTGATGACTATTTGTGAAACAGTTGTTGAATTAATTACAGGAATATATTGGTAATAGACCAGTAGCAAATGTTGAAAAATATAGATTCACCTTTTCCACAGGCACATCCAGAAATTTTACAACTTCTCAGCAGTTCCCGTAATTAAGAGCAAAAAAGCTATTCCTAAAACTGCTCTGTTGTGTTCGCTGCATCCAGATACTGTGAAGCAAAGTTTTAGTTTTGGCAATTTTTACTGCTAACTGGTTCGTTGTCTGTAGGTTTGGGAGCAACTTCCATAAACTAACTTTCAAAACTAAGCTGCTTGGGGTTGCTTGTTCTGCTCTAGCTTTCATCTTCCCCAGTGTCTTAGTTATTAAAGTTGTGATTTGCGTTTTGATTTGCTTTCCTGGGATGTTACTGACTTTTGCTATCTTGCCTATACACTCCCACATCACAACTCTGGGTAAAAAATCTAATTTCTTCTCCCAAACTACATCAACAAAGGCTGAAAGTGCTTTATTCTCCCAAGATGTTGACTTGTTGCTTTTATTTTTAATTAATACGTCACTACTTTGGGGTAGGACTGATAAATTTACCGTTGGTGAAAGTACGAGACTTTCCCCGGATGCCTGACGAAAATGTAAATCAGAGCGTTGTATCCCTAAATTACGTCGTGGGCTTAGTGTTTCGACTGCATTTGACCTGATGATTTGTTTCATGACCTGACCTGTGATTGAAAACCTGACTGTTTTTAATCAAGTCTGTTTGCTGCTTTGCTGTATTGACCCTGTTGTACAGTTTTGTAACCTCGTCGCTTTGGTTGCTGGTGAAAGCAACTGCTATTGGTTACTTGTGTTCTGTGATTTTTGCTGACTCGTGAAAGAAAGAATAAAATTTACCATCTTTCTGTAATTCAGCGGGTTTAGTAGATGCAGTTGTGTCTTCTAAAAATTCCACAAGCTGTAATTCAATAGATGTTCCCTGAATATTATTGTATAACTAGCCGCCGAAAATTATTAAGTCTTTTCAGTAAAGTTTCATAATTTTCTAGTCAGCCAAGAAGATCATTCATATTGCCTTCTTAAAAGCTACATTCGTATTTATACTATTTTTTTTCGCTAATGTCATCTGCCACTTTGGCAGTCTTATAAGTTAAATTTACTGAATATCTCAGAATGTTCATTTAGGCAATGTGCAACTTTCACTTTTGTCCCATTTTTGTCCAAAAAATGGGGGGTAACACCCCTCATTTTATGAGGTTATCAAAGTTGATTATCTTGAATTTTCTGCCAATTCTTACTATTAACTAAATTCAAAAACCTTTATAAATTAAGCATTATAGAGAATTTTGCCAAAAAACAATACCGGATTTTTCATAAATTTCACTCTAGAAGTTTAGTGATTATATATTGTTATATGTTTTTCTTTTATATCTGATGGGAGAATCATTAGGGCTACACTTATTCTTAATGGCGGCTGGTAAATACATAGTAATAATTGTATATCAATAAGTCCGATCTTCTAAAAATTAAGTTATTGTTGATACTATTTTATGATATACTACATTTATCGTCTTTATCACACAAAGTTACACATAAAAAAACACCCATAAGCGGGTGTGTTAAGAGAAAAAGTAATATATTAAACCTGCATTTAATCATGTAATTTAACCGCTCAATATAAATTAAGCGTCATCAGAGAATTGTGAATTTATTGCCAGAAAATTTTGAGTTTTTGTGAAGTCAAGTAACTAAGTTGCTAGGGAGAAAAATTATCATGTCAATTTTATTATGTGTAAATGTAAATCGTTAATTATGATGAGTTTGTGTTTTAGAGATTCTGAAAAATTGATACTTATGTAATTCAGTAGGTGAATTTGGTGATATACAAATTTTGAGATTTGGGCAGTAATTCACATTGGTTTTTACTTGCCAATCAGAAACTAAAGAGCTATAATATAAATCCCTAGCACTGGAACTCTTTTCTATGAGTAACGGTGCTGTTGGTTGTGAACCTGAAACAATCAAAATCGTTGCTGCTGCTTTTGCTGACCCTACATAGACCTAGATTTTGTTTTGTACTAAATTTTGTACTATCTGGCTGGTTTTCAGTCAACGTTAAACAACACAATTAACCGCAAAACCTCATTGCATCTGACATTGGAGTAACTTTTATATTCTGGATGTCAACTAATTCTATCAGGGTGAGGTAGGTTTTACGGTTTTTATATTGAATGTTCATTTTTTCCATGTTCCTGGAGATAAGTTTTAAGTGGTTTTTGGATGCTTCAAAGTTAATTTTGAAGTATTCGTATTTATATATTCTTTTGTACAAAAATGCCCGCATTCTGATAACAAATTGTATCATTTATAGGCTTTCTTTGATGAAACAGGTGTTCAGGGCGTATTTTCAAACATGGGTATAGGGGTTGAGAACTTTCAACTATTACTATTACTGTTTTTTTCTCAGCATTCCGGAAATAACCAGAAAATAAAATCACATTTCTGCTGATACATTTTTTAACTATAAAAGATGTTTATTTACGACAAATCTTAAAAAAATCTAAAATTTTTACGTAAAGTTCTGAATAAGTGCTTGAGCGAAATGTTACCAAAGGATATGGGGAGGTGGGGTGATGGGGAGGGAAATAAATTCTTCCTTCTTCTTTCTCAATTCCTATGATCTTCTTACTGTCACCTGTCACCTATTCCCAATTCCCTCTTATACATTATTTAAAACAAAGATACACTGCCCAGATAGCCATTGGACGCAGATATGTACTAGCGCGAAAAGTACCTGCTGCGGTAATAGCTTCCGGGGTGCGGAACTGTAAACCGTTTTCATAAACTTGTTTAACCACCGCTTCAGTTATACGCAAACCTTCATTTTTCATTCCCATCTGTAGCAAAAATGCAGCTAAACCAAAATTAATACCTGTCCAAACTTCTAGGGGATGGGTAGCGTTGGGGTTTTCCGGTGAACCATCGGGAAGAACACCGTTTGCAGCGCCAAATTTTCCATTTTGGAACTTTAAAAAACAAGCATTATATATAGTTGTGAGAGAAGAAAGGGCGTTATCAGTGGGTACAATATCTGGTAAATTGAGTAAACGAGCGTAGAATTGCCCACATAACTGATCAGCCATCACCACATTAGAACCACTTTCACTATCCAAACGGTAATATTTACCATTCCAAAGCTTTTCTTGATAAATTGCTTTTGATTGATTTAACCAAGTTTGATAGATTGATTTTTGCGAAATTGTGTTTTTATGATCTTTGAGAATATCACAAATGGCGATCGCACTTTCCAAAGCTGCTAACCACAAACCACCACAATAAGCACTAACACCATTTAACCGCCAATCATCAAAAGTTTGATCAGGAGCGCCAGAATTTTCTGGTATACCATCTCCATCTAAATCAAATTTTTTCACATAATCGAGAGTTTGCACAATCGCATCCCAACATTCTGCTAAAAACTCAATATCATTTGCACCGGTAAACAGAAAATCGCGGTATACTTGCAATACAAAATCACAACCTAAATCTTTCCACAAATTGCAATCTTGATAAGCGGTATAATTAGTTTTTTCCCATACCCACTCATTGGGTGCGCCTAAGTCGTGGGGTGTAGCACCTGCTACTTTGCGGATAGCTTGGGGACTTTCGGCGTTGATGGTGAGATAATAACCGATAATTCTAGTTCTATCATCACTTTGGGGAATTGCTCTAGCAAATGCACGCATTACGGCTTTTTCTAGTTCGGGGAATAACATTAATAACCCGAAAGAACCGTATAACCGCACGTCTAAACTTTCATACCAACGGTAATCTAAACATTCTAACACCGCAAATTGGCCGATGGGGTCTTTTTCCGTTGCTGCACTCCAGAGAGTTCCCCCACTGGTTAAGTCGTAAAGTTCGTTAAATAAGGACATTTTCAACCAGTCGGGTAAGTCTTCTCGGTTTAAAATTGGTTGTTGCCAGTTTTGAATTTGCGATCGCCAATTATGATATTCTTTCAGTGCAGTAGTAGCAATTGGCCAAGCGTTATCACCACTACAACCAAAAAAGTCTGTATATCTGCGATTATAGTTTACACCTTCTGCAAATTCTGTTACTGGAAAATCCCAACTTAACACAAAAGGAACTTCTAAAGTTTCTCCTGGTTGTAAAGTGAAACGCACAGCAACAGCAGCACCTAAACGAGTATTTTCATCTGCGGGAGTTTCATCTAAATAATTAGATAAAGAACCATCTTTACTAAAAGTCTGCCAAATTTCTTCACCATTTCCTACAGTGTTAAAACGGGAATGATAAAATAATTCAACTTTGGAATTTTTTAAAGTAGCAATACACCAAGTTCCATCACCTTCTTGGGGAGTTTCATTATTAGTAACTCGACTTAAAACACAACCTAAATATTTATCATCTTCTGCTAACCAATTATAGTTATTTTTACTTTCTCCCCATTTTGGTTGATATTCATAAACAGGACTGCCATCATCTCTAATTTTTACTTCAGGAGATTTTAAAACATTGGTAAACCAACCTGCCATATTTTCCCAAGTTAGCATGATGCTAATAGTAATTGGTCGGTTAGTTGGGTTGTATGCAGTCCATAAAAAAACCGCTACAGGATAACTGGTTTCTTGGTAATTATTAGCCCAGATGGGTGAGAATTGTTCACAGGTTAATTGGACTGGAAAAACATTTTCATAGACAAACCAACTACGGGGATAAAGTGCATGATATGTTCCTGACCTCTCCCCCAACCCCTCTCCGTCCACAGAGAGGGGAGAAGGTGGGTAAAATTCCCAAGTTTGTAATGTATTATCTTCTGGGGGTTGGGTGGATAATGCGTAGGTTTTATCTGATGTAAAAATGCTAAATTGACAAGCAGGGACATTTTTAAATGTATGTTCTCCTCCGTCAATGTGCCATAAATTGAAGTCTCCGCGTGAGGAACGGCCGATACAACCTGCACCAAAACCACCTAATGGCATTCCGTGAAATGGTCCATCATCGAGGTTGCTGGGATAGCGAACTGTGTAGGGTTTTTCCCAACCTAAACCGATAGGACGTTTCCAGGTGTAGGGGGGTATTTTTGGGGTGTTCATGGTTTTGGGGATGATATTTTTGATGCTAATGCAGGGTAGCTGTTTATGTGGTTTTTTTCAAGTGGTTATAAGATTGTTTTTTTCTCACGCAGAGACGCAGAGGCGCAGAGAGGAGGAGAGGTTTTTATTTCGCGCAAAGGTTAATTTATAATTTTTAGGTTGGGTTATGGATAGGAATTTTAGGGTTTTTGTATGATAAAATAAGGAATATTTTTCTAGTGGTGAAAACTAAGGAAATAGTAAATAATGCTGGCAAGTTATATTGATAAAGCAATGGAATTGGCTGTTTATGAAATTATTGAAGATGATGGTACTTATTGGGGTGAAATTCCGGGTTTACAGGGCGTATGGGCAAATTATAAAACTTTAGAAGGTTGTCGGCGTGAGTTAAGAGAGGCGTTAAGTGATTGGTTGGCTTTGCGTTTACGTTTAGGGTTAGATATTCCTGTGATTGAGGATATTAATTTAAATCAAATTACACAATCTGTATAAAATGCCTAGATTAACTCCTGTTTCTTGGAATTATTTAGTAAAGCGTCTGCGTGAGTTGGGTTTTGAAGGACCCTATGCTGGTGGGAAACATCCACAAATACGACGGGGTGATTTAACTGTAATTATTCCTAACCCTCATGAGGGTGATATTAGTGTCGGTTTGTTATCCAGGTTGTTACGACAGGCTGGAGTTTCTAGGGAAGAATGGTTAGGAGGATAGAATAATGTTAAGCAAATTAGAAGATAAATTCTTGAATTTTGCTATATTAAATGTAGTTGAGTTAATTTGAGGTTAATACAAATATGACACAGGAATTAATAGACCTCAGAAGTTGTATCTTAGAACAGCGTTATAACGATGCTTTAGCTATTGTTGATGAGTTGGAGGGGATGAGTAAAAAAGCAATTATACAACAAATAAAGTCTTTTTTAAAGATTTTACTAATACATCTAATTAAAAACCAAATTGAACAACGGCTAACTAATTCTTGGGCTGCTTGTATTAGAAATGCAGTGGTAGGAATTCAAGATATCAACTTAAAAGAAAATAAAAAATCCTATTATATTAATGTTGATGAATGGGAAGATTTAATTTTAGAGGAAGTTATAGAGAAAGCTATTGCTGATGCTAGTGATGAGGTTTTAAATGGTGCATATAATCAATTTCAATTAGAGGAAATGATTGATAAAACGCAGTTGATAGCAAAAGGTTGTCAATTTTTAAGTTTGACTTATGAACATTCTGCGAAAAGTTTACCGAAAGCGATAGCGGAGGTTTTAATACAGTTACCAGGTGGGGAAAGTTGGTTTTATCGTAAGTAGATAACCCGACTGGGAATTCATTCCCAGTCTAATAGCAAAAGTCATCTAAAGATGACTAAAAATGCCAAAAAATTGATAGTTTACTTTAGTAAACTTTAGCTATTAGCCATGATAGCGTAGCGTGGCGTAAGCCATAATTCATTTCATGGCGGGTGTGGAAGATAACAGATAAGGCATTTTTTGTTTAAGTTGATACCAATGAGTAATGCTAAACCCCTACGAATTATAATTTTTTACTTGGTGAATAATCTTAATTTATCAAAGAAGTCGGGTATCTGGTTATTAGTAATTTTATCATTTAATTAAATGTTCTATAGATCCTTCCATGCTTCGTCTTCCTCTGGATCAAGCCAAATTTTATTTAATGATGATTCACTCATTGCTAAAAATTGTTTCACTAATATTTTATCATCATCTATATCAACAGTTTGTAAATTTTTAACTACTTCTAATGGCAGTCCAGTTAGTTTGACGATAAAATCTAAATCAATACCTTCTCGTAACATATTTACAGCAACTTGGGTTAAACCTTGCTGTACACCTTTTTCCCATGCTTCCTGTAATGTTTGCGCTGGAATTGATAGGTTGTTCACATTCTTTGTATTTATGTAGTTATATTTTTGGAACTTGATTATATTGTAGCATAAGAGGATAAAAAATGTAAGGTTTAGCGATTTGTAAAAATTGGGAAGATTTGATAAACTAACCAGCCTAAAAATAAGCCTAATGAAGATGCGCCCATTAGAACTAAAAATTTATAATCTTTGCTAGAATATTTACTGGTAAAGTAATTATTGCGTATATGATGATTAAAGTTAAATTTTGTGGAAAAAATACCAGATGAAGCCTTAGTAGTACGAGGAGGCCGCAACCGTCCAGAAGATATCCAAATGGGAATAGGTACTCATTCCAGTGGAATAACTGGAATTTCCGTACAATGTGAGGTAGGATTATCAATAGAGGAATTAGTAAAATTTATCCCTCATGGGCAAATAGGTGTTACAACAGTAGGAGATGTTCGCAACGCAGGTGGTGATGTAATCAGAACTTCTGGAAGAGGTTATCACGCAACATTAACTGGTTTAACTCCAGAACAAATTAGTAATCTGCTCACACCTACAATTCCTAAACCAAAGCCATAATATTTATAGAGATTACCAATGAACATACCAGCTAATTCTTTCAACTCTCCAGACAATAATAACCAACAAATTCTGAATAAACAATTGAGAGTTTTTGCAGACTTTAATAATGCTGACGAAGAAGGTCATCTGCGGTTAAATTGTATTGGCGCAATTGAGGATTTAGCACGGCAAAAAATTGAATTAAAAGATGGTCAAATACTAACTTTTTATAGCGAAGATTTAGAAGTTGAAGGAAGAGTTAAACATTCTCCAGAAGATAATTTTTGGGTTGCGGTGATTGATTGGGATAATATTAGAGAAATAGAAGATTTACCTAAATTGATAGATGTACCTAAATTGATGGAAAAATTGCGTGCAGATAATCTCAGTAGAAGACCCAAAAGAAGAAGAACAGTAATAGTTAAAAAAACTAAAAAAATACAAAATTCTACTGTGGAAGCAGCTAAGGGATTAAAAGCATTAAAAGAAATATTTGAAGAGGGAATTATTACAGAAGAAGAATATCAAAGCAAACGTCAATCTTTAGTTAATAAACTTTAGAGAAATTGTGTTAATTATTTTTGTTAATAAATATCCCCGACTTCTGAATTTTATCTTTTATAAATGAAGTCAGGGATCTGAGTTTTAATCTATCTCAGGTTCTACACCTAAAGCACGCAGTTGGGCAATTAATTTTTCTGTTTTTTGTCTTTCCTGTTCTGCACGTTGTTTTTCCTGTTCCGCACGCTGTCTTTCTATTTCCGCACGTTGTCTTTCTTGTTCCGCTTTTTCTCTTTCTTGTTCTGCGGGAGTTAATACCCAATTACCATTTTGATCATACCATCGTAACCAAGGCATTTGTACATTTTTATAGCTACCTTCCCAAATTCCTAAACCTAATTCTAACCCAGGAATCCAAAAACGAGAATTAGTGTCTGAAGGTGTCGATCGCAAGGTTTCAATATAGCGATCGCCTGTTAATTCAAACATCCTAAATTCTGATTGATAACGATCAAATATGGCATAATAAGGTATCCTTAAAATCTTTTCGTAAACTTCCCATTTACCAGGAGGTTTTTCCACATCTCGCAATATTTGACCTAAATCTTCTTTTTCTGTTCCTGGTGATAATAACTCTACCACAATATAAGGATTCACAGATTCTTGCCACACTACATAACTTAACCGCAAATCTCTTTTTTCATACAAATAAGGAACACCCACAACCGCAAACCAATCCGGGCGTTTATACCACAATGGATGACGAGAATCAAAATACAGATTCATGTCACTCCCGGTAAATATTTCCTCTTGTTTATAATTAGGAGGAAGAAATGTATCTGCTAATAATTGTGGTTGCAATAAATGAAATTGATCTGGCAAACCTTTCTCCTCTGGATCTTCGCTAGGCAGATCATACATTGTGGGTAATGTTTCTTTTGCCGCTAAAGGCGGATCTGTTTGATACATTTTTGAATATCCTGAATATCAAACTTTTATATTTTAATTATACTCTGTATTTGATGTTTTTACTATTTGGTGTAGTCTGATTTTATAAAATCTAAATATTCACAGACAATTTATCAATAACCATCCTGTAAATCCTCAAATCCTGGACATCCTGATTCAGACAAAATAATTACGAATTATCCTGTAAATCCTCAAATCCTGGATATCCTGATTCTGAAATTTATTTAATATTTTCTATTTGTGTTTTTAACCAACTCCGAAAATTTCTAATCATTGCCACTTCACCCACTTCTAAACTAGCAGCTAAAAATTTAGGAATTTCTGTATTTAAAGGTAAATTAGCAAAAGTAGGTGAACCATTACAAGGAATATATTTACCATCAGATAAACTATAAATTTGCATTACAGGTTCATCATAACGCCACACTTCAGGAACACCTAAAGCTAAATAAATCGGTAATTTATCAATAGAAGAACTAGCATAATCAACTTCTATCACTAAATCTGGTGGGGGATCTTGAGTTAAATCTAAAGTTTTTTTATTTCTCATAATTGGTTCGTTTTGAATATAGAAACTAGAATCAGGTTCTACACCTCTAGCTAAATCTTCCCGTTTACAAGTTAATGAACCAGTGCTTTTAACGTTGAGATTTAATTCTTCAACTAAAGTATCAATGATCTTTTCTAGTAAGCGTTTATTATGTTCATGGGGCATTAATGGAGTCATAATTTCTAAGATTCCCTGATTATAAGTAAACCTGTTATTGCGAGTATCACCTGTTTCTAATAAAATCCTTTCAAAAGTATTCCAAGAAATATTATTGAGGATGATGCTATTGGTGTGAGTGTCGCTGTGAGTAGGTGCTAGAGTTACCATAGAAATTCACCTCGCAGTTTTAATTATCCTATTATATCACTTCAGATAATAGGAAATAGCAGATAATAGGAAATAGGAAATAAGGAATCAAAGCAAATTCTAGCTATCTATCAATACCAAATTCTTTTAATTGTTCCTCCAGTGGTTGAGTTGTATCCAAGATTTTAATGTAGGGTTGTTCTTTGTCTGTGAATGGTTCAGCTTGGTTGAGTTGAGATACCAATAAATCAGCGGTAGCATCAGCAATATCACCGGTACGGTTAACAAGTCGCTCTTGCAATACTTCTAATGGTGCGGTGCAGTGGAGAATCTGTAAGGGTAATTGATGTTGAGTAGCTTGATTAATCGCTTGCTGGCGTAAGTGTTGACGGTCATACTTGGCATCTAAAATCACATGCCAACCTTGATTGGCCAGTGTAATTCCTAATGTTAACAACCGTTCATAAGTCTTTTGAGTCATTTCTGGTGTATAAATTTCATTTCCACCACGTTCTAATAAAGGAATACCTGCTAAATGTTTCCGCACTGCATCAGAACGCAAATGAACTGCTCCTAGTTTACGAGCTAAATACCTAGCAGTGGTACTTTTACCAGAACCTGATAACCCTGACATTAAAATTACTTGTCCTTGTTTGGGTTTAGTATACTCCCAAGCTTGACGATAATATGCAGATGCTGTTTTTGCGGCTTCTTCTTTCACATCTGCGGGTACACTAGGATCATCTAATAAAAATGATGTCACCTTTGCCCGCACATAAGCTTGACGACTTAAATATAAAGGTAATACCTGTAACCCTGCCCAGTCTCCAGTTTGTTCAACATAAGCATTTAAAAAAGCATTTGCTAAATCTTTCCGCCCTTTTGCTTCAATATCCATTACCGTAAATGCCACATCATACATGACATCTACAAAGCGAAACGACTCATTAAATTCTATACAATCGAATAACATGATTTTATCATGCCAAAGAGCAATATTTCGCAGGTGTAAATCCCCGTGACATTCACGGATGTAGTTATTGGTAATTCTGCTAGTAAATAATTCTGGATTTTGGTTAAAAAAGTTATCTGTATATGCTTTTGTTTCTGTAAACTGTTGCTGGGTTTGAGGACCACCAATATACTTTAAAGTTTGGTTATAATTCTCATCAATAGCTAAATGCACTTCTAAGACTTGTCCAAAACTGCGAATGTAATCATTTGTCTGGGACTTTGCATGGTATTCAGATACTACCCGTCCTAATTCCTGCAAGTGCATTTCATTTAACTTACCCTGGGAAAAAAGTTCACTAAATAAAGCATCTTGGGGAAATTGACGCATTTTCAGCGCATATTCGACAACTTCTCCCGTTCCCGCTAAATGGTATTGTTCTCCTGTGCAGGTAATAGGTAATACTTGCAAATACAGTTCACCTGCGCCCCGCTGATTTAAACGTAACTCTTCCTGGCAACAATGTAACCGCTTTTCTAATGTGGAATAATCTAAAAAGCCAAAATTTATAGGTTTTTTCAGTTTATAGACATATTCTCCAGTTAGTAACACATAAGAAGCATGAGTTTGAATCAGTTGAATTGGTTCTGTTACCCCATGAGGATAAAATCCTGGTTGTAACATTTGTTCAATTAAAGCTGGAAGATTAGCTTGTGTCATAATATTTATACCAGTGTTGGATGTTGGATGTGGGATTTTTGGATGTGGGATTTTTAGCCGCAGATAAATACAGGTCAACCTAGACAAGTAAGAAGTGGATAGATCCCCTACTTCTTAAAGAAGTCGGGGATATGGGTATTACGTTTTTAAGGTTGAGTTACTTATCAGCGAAAATAATTGTAGCTCAGATATAGCAGTTGCCACAGTAATTAGAACAGTCCTAAATTCTGTAACCCCCATCAGACAAGAGTTTTGTTTAAAAGCTGACTGCTATATTAACCCTGATAGCTTAACAAAAAAAACCAGGGGTTTAACCCTGGTTCATTCAGCAATTATGACAAAATTTAAGTGCTATTTAAGTGCTATTGAAGATAAAATGCACACCATCTTTTAGGCTTTAGCAGCAAAAAAACTGAGATGGTAAGGTGTACCCTTGGCTGGGTGAATTTGAACTTCGCGGAGTACGGTTTTACCAGTCCACTGAAGTTCAGGAATATTGAGTTCAATTTCGGTTTTGTTGGGAGCAGCTTGTTTGAGCAAGCGTTCAACGGTTTTTGCATCAACTACTAAAGAAATTGATTCCGCACCGTTGTGTCCGTACAAATTCGCGGGGATTAAACCAGAACGTCGCAAAGCATTGGGCTTGCTACCTTCTGGACGTTTGTGAGATTCTAATGCGATCGCCATACTACTCTTAATGTTTTAGTGGTTGGTTGTTAGTTGTCAATTGTCAATTGTCAATTGTCAATTATTAAACTGGTGTACCATTTGGGTGCAACAGTGCGCGTTTTGGTCCGTGAATTGGATCTTCTACAATGATAGTTTGATCACGACTTGCTCCCAAGGAGACGATCGCGATCGGGACTTCCATTAATTCTGCTAAGAATTTCAGATAGTCCAATGCTTGCTTTGGCAAGTCTTCCAAGGTACGGCATTCAGTGGTTGGTACTTGCCATCCTGGTAAGGTTTTATAAATCGGACGACAACGGGCAAACTGACGGGCGCTGGTGGGGAAGTGATCACAGCGTTGGCCATCTATTTCATAAGCCACACAAACTTTGATTTCTTCTAACTCGTCGAGGACATCAAGTTTGGTGATGGCCATACAATCCATACCATTAATACGGACTGCATAACGCCCAATCACGGCATCAAACCAACCACAACGGCGCTTTCTACCTGTGGTTGTGCCAAATTCTGCACCGCGATCGCCCAATAAATCACCAATTTCCCCATCTAATTCTGTGGGGAATGGTCCTTCACCTACTCTAGTGGTATATGCTTTGGATACCCCTATTACCCGATCTATCATTGTCGGTCCAAGACCCGTACCCACGCAAGCACCCCCAGCTACAGGATTAGAAGAGGTGACATAAGGATAGGTCCCATGATCTAAATCCAGTAGAGTTCCTTGTGCGCCTTCAAACAAAATGTTACGTCGTTTTTGCACCGCATCATATATTTTTATTGATGTGTCCACCACAAAAGGACGCAACCTTTCTGCATAGCCCAAATACTCCTCAATTACTTCTTGGGGGTCTAGAGCAGGAATATCATACAATTTTTCTAAAATTGTGTTTTTATAATTTATTGTCCATTCTAACTGCTCACGTAATCCAGCCGGATCCATCAAGTCTAACATCCTGATGCCTGTCCGTTCTGATTTATCCGCGTAGGTAGGACCTATACCTCTACCAGTCGTGCCGATTTTATGCGTTCCCCGGCGTTCTTCTGATGCCTTATCAATTAACCTATGGTAAGGCATGGTAACATGAGCCGTCTCTGAAATCAGCAGATTAGCAGTAGAAATATTTAGTTGTTCAAGTTGTTCAAGTTCTTGTATCAAAACCTGTGGATCAATAACTGTCCCACAGCCGATGATACATTCGGTATCTGGATACAATATACCAGAGGGAATTAAGTGCAGTTTAAATGTCTGACCTTGGACTACTATTGTGTGTCCAGCGTTAACTCCTCCCTGGTAACGTACCACCACATCTGCGGAGCGGCTGAGTAAGTCAGTTATTTTACCTTTTCCTTCATCGCCCCATTGAGCGCCTATGACAATGACGTTAGCCAAGAGATTATATTAAAGGGTAAAGTTTCCACAAATATCAATTATTAGCAGTTTTTTTAGCTTTTGTCAATAACTTTGTGACTGATGACTGGGTACTGGTGGTTGGTAAAATTATTAATATATTTTTTATTTATAAATTTTGTTACAATTAATAAAATTTTTATCTAAAAGTTACCATTATGGCCTTATACGCTGAGTTACATAGACACCTGGGGGGTTCTGTTGTCCCCCGTGTGTTGTGGCGGTATTTTCAGCGCCATGCTACAGATTTAATTTCTCAGTTTGCTGAATATTCTGAATTTGAGGATTTTTACACCCGTCCCCGCAATACTTTAGATGAGTATTTAGAATTGCATACTTTAGTGGAAAGTGTGCAAACTGTGGAAACTTTGCCTTACTTTATCTATCGCTTGTTGCGTGGCGCGTATATCTTTGAAAATTTGGCTTATTTAGAATTGCGTTATACTCCCTATTTACGCACTCCTGAACATCTAAATCAAAATGCCAGAATTGATAAGATGGCGGAAATTGTGGAAATTGTGGGTAAAGCGAGTCATTCTTTAGAATATCCCATTGTTAATAGTCAAATTCTCTGTATGCACTCTCGTTTACCTTTTGAGGTAAATAAAGCTATTGTGGATTTAGCAGCACAAAATAGAGAATATGTTTGTGCGGTGGATGTGGCAGGGGGCGATCGCATTTATGGGGAAAGAATGCCAGAATGGATTAGTTTATATAACTATGCCCGTTCTTTGGGTTTGAAGACTACCGGACATCTTTATGAAACCAACGATGGTTGTTATCCCGAACTTTTACCTTATTTAATGCGAATTGGTCACGGTATCCAAATTCCTTTACTTTATCCTCAATTATTACCAGATTTAGCCAGAAGAGGACAATGTTTAGAAGTTTGTCCCACGACTTACTTAAAAACAGGAACTTTACAGGATATCCGGCAGTTAAAATTGGTTTTTGATCGATGTTTTGAAGCTGGGGTTGATATTGCCATCTGTACTGATAACGCAGGTTTACATAATGTTCGTTTACCTTTTGAATATGAAAATCTGCTGACTTACGACATTATTAATTTCCAACAACTTCAAGCCTGTCAAGATGCTGCATTTCGCCATGCTTTTGCTTGGCCTCATGCTCAACATCCTGCATCTTTGTTAAGTGGTTTATTGAAACCTGAATTGGATAAGGTTTTGGCTATGAAAGACTAAATTTGAATTTTGTATATTTTGATTTTCCCCCGCATTGTTGTGGGGGATTTTTATTGAATATGGGCAAAAATATGATATAAAAAAGACATAAAAGCCAGCATATAGGGAATATGAAAGTTATTCAAGAAAGCCAAAACCAGATGACGTTGCGTTTACGTCCTTGGTTTCTCTGGATATTTTGTTCTATCTTAGGTTCAAGTGGGTTAATAATGCCTCTTTTTATTGCCCATGCACATACTTTTAGTTGTCGCCGTCAAACATCTACATTAGGAACTTGTCAAATTTCTATCGTTGGACTTTTATCAAAAACTGAGAAAGAAATAGCTTTGAGTGATATCCAAGGAACTGAAATTAAAACTTTCAAAGATAGTAAAGATAATTGGCGATCGCAGGTAATTCTATTAACTAAAGATGGAGAAGTTCCCCCCATAGCTAACACATCTCCTAATGATGTGACTGTCAAAACCTGGGCTAAAGAAATTGAAGCTTTTTTGCAAGATTCTCAAAAACAAGAATTGTTAATTGAATATGATTATCGTTTACTTGCTTACTTATATGCTAGTGTATTTGTAATTGCTGATTTATTAATAGTTATTTTCCTGGGTAAAGTTCTGATTTGCCATATAGATAAAACATTAGGAACATTAACTCTGGAATATCAGGGACTATTTGATAAATCACAAAAAGAATACAAAATTCGTGATATTCAATTTATGACTGTGCAAAAAACCAGCAGTAAAAGTGGTTCTACTTATAGAGTAGCTATGGTGATGCAATCTGGTGAGCAGATTCCATTTACCTCTTATTACACTTCAGGATTGCATAATAAGCAAAAAACAGTTGAGAATATTAGTAGATTTCTGGATTTATAACTCATAAAAAAGATTGAGATTCCCAACTTTTTTAATAAAGTCGGGGATCTCATCTTAATTGATAACTGTTAACTGTTACACACCTTCTGTAGCGCCTCCTACTGTTTTCCAAGCGTCTAGGCCACCTTGAATAACACAGACATCTCTAAACCCGGCAGCGCCTAAAATACTAACTGCCAGATTAGCATGGGTATCATGGTCGCCATAAACGTAGATTTGGCGTTGTTTATGCAAGCTGGTTTTTGCACGGTCGGCTAAGTCGTTGAGGGGAATGGAAATAGCACCTGTGATATGACCGTGGTTGTAGGTATGGCGATCGCGTACATCAATAATTGTAAAGGCGGGTTGACCCCATTCTAGACGCGATATTAATTCATTAACATCAGCAACTAAATTACTCATTGGCGTTTTTAGTTTAAGACTTTACCAGCAATCTATCAAAAATACTTTGAAAATTCGGTTTTTTTGACAATTTATCTAAAATTCTTTAGAGATGTTAACTAAAATTATGATTACAGTTTATAAGCCTAAAATAAACCTAAATATTGTAAACTAATTATCTATACATCCCGACAATTTTTAATCTTTAATTTTTAATTTTCAATTCTGGAACATGGCATCTACAATACAATCTTTACCTACAGAAGTCGTATATCTGATTACAGCAGGAGAAGTAATAGATAGTTTTGCTTCTGTGGTTCGGGAATTAGTAGAAAATTCCTTAGATGCTGGTGCAACGCGCATTGTAGTTTCTTTATGGCCGCAGCAATGGCGAGTGCGTGTAGCTGATAATGGTTGTGGCATGAATTTAGATGATTTACAACAAGCGGCAACAGCACATACTACCAGTAAAATTCATTCTTCAGATGATTTGTGGAAAATTAAAAGTTTAGGTTTTCGTGGAGAAGCGTTACATAGTTTAGCAACTTTAGCATATTTAGAAATTTTTAGCCGTCCTGTGGGGGGAAATGAAGGATGGCGGGTTGTTTATGGAAATGATGGGAAAGTTATTAAAACGGAAGTAGTAGCGATCGCTTCTGGTACTGTTGTTACTGTTGATAATTTATTTGCTAATTATCCTGCACGTCGTCAAGGTTTACCGAACGCCACACAGCAAATGAAAGCTGTACAAATAATCATTCAACAAATTGCTTTATGTCATCCTCATATTACTTATCAAGTTTGGCAAAATGATCGGGAATGGTTCACTATTTGTCAAACTGCAAGTCCAGGTAAATTAATTCCGCAAATTCTCACCCAAATTAAACCAGGTGATTTAAAAGAATTAAAGATAGCAAGACCCAATCCGCAATCTACAATTAACTTAGTAATTGGTTTACCAGATAGATGTCACCGTCATAAACCTGACTGGGTAAAAGTAGCCATTAATGGCAGAATCATTAAATCACCAGAATTAGAACAAACGATTTTTTCAGCATTTCATAAAACCTTACCACGCGATCGCTATCCGGTTTGTTTTTTACATCTTACCATTTCCCCTGATCAAATTAACTGGAATCGACACCCTGCTAAAACAGAAATTTATTTAAATGAAATTAATGCTTGGCAAGAAAAAATTAGCGAAACAATTAATCAAGCATTCTATATTTCTGAAGCTAATTTAAAAGATTCAGTTCACACAACTAGAGTAAGTAACTTACTTAAAGTTGCAGAAAAAAAAGGTAGTTATAACTTTAGTTCTAAAAATGCAGATACAAAAACACAGAATTACTTAAAAGCCGTTGCCCAAGTGAGCAATATGTATATTGTTGCCGAACATCCAGGAGGAATGTGGTTAGTAGAACAACACATTGCTCATGAAAGAGTTTTATATGAAAAAATCTGTGATGAATGGGAAATAGTGCCTGTAGAAACACCAATTATTCTTTATCAATTATTACCTTCTCAGGTTGCTCAATTACAAAGAATTAACTTAGATATTGAAACTTTTGGAGAAAAACTTTGGGCTGTACGTACAGTTCCCACAATGTTAAAAACACGGGAAGATTGCGCCGAAGCATTATTAGAATTAAGTTTAGGAGGAGACTTACAAACCGCCCAGGTTGCTGTTGCTTGTCGCAGTGCTATCCGCAATGGTACACCCATGAGTTTACCAGAAATGCAGCAATTATTAGATGATTGGCAACGTACCCGCAACCCCCAGACTTGTCCTCATGGTAGACCAATTTATTTATCTTTGGAAGAGTCTGCACTTTCTCGGTTTTTCCGTCGTCATTGGGTAGTTGGTAAAAGTCATGGTATTTGAGGAGTCAGGAGTCAGGAGTCAGGAGTCAGAATATTTGCTTGTATCTCGTTATCTCGTTCCCAGTTTCTAACTGGGAATGCCATCACAGAGGCTCTGACTCTGATATTCTCAAGACAGAGACTTGAAAATTCATTCCCATACAGAGTATGGGAACGAGGAAAAACGAGGAAAAAAGTAACTACTTAAAATCAGAATTTTACTAGATTACACGGACTTTAAGCAGATAAATTCACAGGCTGATATTTGTGCTTTTTGTGAGTTTTCCTGATAGCTAATAGCTGACGGCTGAATGCTTACTTAATTACGAAAGAATTATGAATTTTCCATAATGATTTTGTATAACTTTCCTGTCTACACAACAAAGTATAGAAAATTGAAGCAAGGCTATTTTAGAAAAGGCCGCTGAGAAATAAATAAACAGCTAATACTTAGACCTCCAACTTAATTTGATAGTTTGGGGTTTTGTGTCTTAGTGTTTTTTTTATTTCAAAAACTTCGGTAAATTCTGATCAAATTCCTGAACTTAGATGACTGTAATTACCGCTCTTGCTAATCAGTATTATCTCTACATCCGCAAAGATCAAAAACCTGTTGCTTGGGATATATACGATCCTAAACCACCAATTGATTTTGCCTTAACCACTTATTTTGGTAAAGTATTTCAGGCAATAGAGAAAAGTTCTCTTATCAGTGGTTTAGTCTTTTATGTCACTTGGAATGAAATTGATGAACTACCATCTTATGGGCAAAATGTTGTAGTTTTTGTCCTTTGTGATGAATGGTATCGCATACCCAAGTATGCTCACAAAGTCAGGGCAGTATTTAAGTGTATAGGCACAAATTCCATTCTCGGATGTAACCCTATTTTACAACCTTCATTATTAAATCTACTGACACTAATTCAATTTTTCAGAATATTAGTAGTTGGTGTTCCCGGTAGGGTAAATTATTACTGGCATAAATTCAAAAGTTGGATATCAGGTAAAGGAAAAATTCCCCCTATCTATGATATTCCTTTGGGATACTATAACTCTCAGGATTTACCGATTAAAAACATTGCAGACCGGCTTTATGATACTTACTTTTCTGGAAGTGTAATTCATAGACAATATCCGATCTGGTCTTTAAAATCTTGGTTAGGAACTCCCAAAGCATTATCTAGAAAATTGATGTTATCAACTTTAAAGAAATTTCAACAAAAAAATCCACAATTTAAAGTAGAATTATCCATTACTGGTGGTTATCACAATAGAACTCAAGCAGATGAACGCAGCTATTGTGAAATTATGATGGATACAAAAATCTGTCTTGTTCCTAGAGGTACATCTTTTGAAACCACACGTTTATTTGAGGGGATGAAATATGGTTGTGTTTTAGTCACAGAAGCTTTACCTTCTCGATGGTATTTAGAGGGTGCGCCGATGATTAAAATAAAAAATTGGCAAGAATTACCAAAGGTGTTAAAAAATCTGTTAGAAAATAAAGAACTGATGGAAGAAATGCACTATAAATCATTAATTTTTTGGCAAAATAAATGTTCTGAAACTGTGGTTGCAAATTATGTAATTGAAAAGTTGAATAGGGAACTTTTTGTAAATTCTGGGGTTAATTTAGATCCACCATAGTTTGATTTTAGATCCCCCCAACCCACAATAACAGGGGGGATAATAAGAATAAATTTATAGCAAATTACAGATCAGCGAGATACAGCATTTAAGTTTAAAGCCAGTCACTAAGCCAGTTTTCCTCTTGCCTCCTGCTGTAATTAACCCAGAATATTATATAATATGATCTAAAGAATTTGTTGGAGAAGCAAATGTTATTAAATTATAATCCTAGACATTGCTTACCTTCTGCGGAAGATTTACCAGACTCAGACGACACACCAGTGGATAATCAATTACAACATTTAATACCAGGACTTTTAGAAGCTATTCTCGCATTAATTTGGTCAGAAAAAATGGATTGGTTTTTTGGGGTAGATATGGGAATTTATTATGATCCCTATCAACCTGCAATTGTTCCTGATGGTTTTCTGAGTATCGGAGTACCAAGAATTATTGACTCGGATTTGCGGTTATCTTATGTTTTATGGGAAGAACAAAAACTACCGATTATGGTATTAGAAATAGTCTCACAAACTAGGAGAGGAGAATATACACAAAAGAAACAAGAATATGCTGAATTAGGAATTTTATATTATGTAATATATAATCCTTTAAGGAAAAGAAAACCCCGGTTAGAAGTTTATAAACTGGAAAATGGAGAATATCAGTTATTAAAAGGTGAACCAGTCTGGTTATCAGAACTGAATTTAGGAATAGGGAGAGAAGAGGGAAAATATCAAGGAATTACCAGAGAGTGGTTATATTGGTTTGATGAAACAGGGAAAAGATATTTAACCCCAGAGGAGAGAATTTTAGCAACACAAAAAGAGTTTGAAGAACAATTAGAACAGGAACGTCAACGCAACCGACGTTTAGAACAATTATTGAGAGATGCGGGAATAGATCCAAATCAGCATTTTTAGTATTATATCCTCGATTTCTTGAAGACTTGAAGAAGTCGGGGATCTGAATAGTAAAATTCTATAAATTATTCAGGTAACAAGTCTTGATTTAAACATTCATCGGTATTAAAAGGTGATTCTAAAGGAAAAATATCTAAGTCTAAACCAGTTTCTATAGATGCTTGTTGACGTGCATCTTGATAACATTCTGCAAATGTTTCCAAAAAATATTTTTTGAGACTAGGACTATCTTGGAATTGTTTATTTAATCTCCGACGATGTTCAAAGATAGTCGAAATCCAACTTCTAGAACGTTTTTCTGGTTGATATTTATATTTTAACAGGTGCATTAAAAGAACTACTAAATTACTTTCTAATGATCGTTTTTCACTTCTTCCCATGCTTTCGATTTCTTCAATCAGATTTTCTAAATCAATTTCTGCAAAATTCCCTGCTTTTAATTGTTTGGCTGTTATTTCTATCCACAAGTAAAAATCTTGTTCGTAAAGATTAGAGTTTGTGGTTAGTGCTAGTTGAGGTGCTGTCATATATTTTTAACCTCCTCTGGTTGCTTACCAATATTATATCTTTAAAGATTCCATGTTAACTTGTTTATCATGCAACTTCAAAAGATTGACCTACTGGAATTAAATCTTGAGTTTCTTGTCTTTCTAATTTCAGTTTAATATTTTCAAATTTTCTGATTGTATCTGCATGATAAAAACGTTCTCCACAATTTTGACAAACTAAAGCATTAACTTGTAAGGTTGCGGTATTACCACCACCTTTGATAATTTCTGTTACTTTAGTTTCTAATAAGTTGCCATTACAAATCACACATTTATCAATGGGAAGCATAATTATTAACTCCTAATATCTTGGAACTGTTAGTAGATAAGGCTTAGACAGTCCTATCTAGGGTGGTAATTTAGTTTAATTTAGATGATCAGTCTAATTTTCTGAGGCTTTGAAACCCCCATTCCCTTGTAGGGAAGGAGGGTTAGGTTTCTAGAGATTATCGGTTTCATCTAATACTTTTCAAACAACCTCTAAATATACCCGACGAATTTAGAAAAAATTGTATCCCGTCGCATTATTAATGAAAACTTTCCTATCTTTACTCATTACCCCCATATAATAAATGATTAATGGCTGTTTTTTTCGGGAGCATCCCAACTTTGCCAAAATAAAAAAACTACACCAAAAACTCTCTGACACTCTCTTACCTTTGTGTACTTTGCGCCCTTTGCGGTTCAATCATATCCTGCCTTTGATCATTTTATTTCGTTAGATAAAAATAAATTTACACCTTTGGAATACTCCCTTTTGTTCAGATGTTTAATAAACTACATATCACACAAAACCCTCATCAAATATTGCGTCAAAGTAAAAGCATCAACCCCTAATTCTGTCCTTTCTTTTACTGCTAAAATACCCCCTTGAGAATGCCACCAAGACGCAGCAGCTACCACATCTTCAATATTCACTTGTTTATTAACAACCCGCGCCAAAATTCCCCCCATTAAACCAGTCAAAACATCACCACTACCACCACGGGCTAAAGCTGGCGTACTTTCAGAATTGATCCAAACGACACCTTGAGGGTTAGAAATAGCCGTTCTTGCCCCTTTTAACAGCACTACAGCCTCCGTTTGTGATGCTGCTTCTTGTACTGCTTTCACTCGATCTTTAACCTCAATATCAGGAAATAAACGATTAAATTCTCCTGTATGGGGTGTGAGAATTGTTGGATGTTGGCGTTTTATTAAAGTAGCAACAGTCCCTAATTGTGCCAAGATATTTAAACCATCGGCATCCAAAATTAACGGCACATCACTATTAATTACCTGTTCAATAATTGGGGTAGCATCTGTAGTTAAACCTGGTCCGCAAGCAATGGCATTAAATGAACTTAAATCAGTTTTCGGAGGTAATTGTAAATGAGAAATTGCCCCGGTTTCGGTTTCAGGACATCCAATAATTAAAGCTTCTGGTAAATGGGAAACTAAAAGCGGTTTAATACTTTCAGGTACAGCAATTGATAACATTCCTACCCCGGAAGCACGCGCACCTAAACCTGTTAAAATTGCTCCCCCTGCATAGCGTTTTGAACCACAAATTAATAGTAAATGTCCAGATTTATATTTATGGGTGGTGGGGGGAAGTGGTAAAGATAAGGTATCAAATACTGTGGTTTTAGTAATGCGTTTGATTTTGGGAAATTCACCTAAAATTGCATGAATATCAGCTAAGGGAATATCAAAATCAATTAATTCCGCTTTACCAATATATTCTAATGCTTGTTCTTGCAATAAACCCTGTTTCCATAAACCTAAACAAAAGGTATAATTTGCTTTGATTGCAGTTCCTAAAACTTCCCCTGTATCTGTGTGTAAACCAGAAGGTAAGTCAATACTAAAAATCGGTTTATTCCAATCATTAAAATGGTTAATTGCTTCGGCAATATTTCCGGTAATTTCTCTTTCTAAACCAAAGCCAAATAACCCATCAATTAAAAAATCACAACTTGGTAATTCTGCCAGTTCTGTAAAACAAGGAATTTCCAAACTTTGGGCATATTTAAAATGTTGAGAAGTTAATTCTTTGAGTTTAGTGAAAGGTTGATAAATCCAAACTTGATAACCTTGAAAATGTAACTCTCTGGCTACAACTAAAGCATCACCTCCATTGTGTCCTGGACCTGCTAGAATTCCTACATTAGATCCCCCCAACCCCCCTTGAAAAAGGGGGCGAAGAGGTATGATAGATTGCAAGCAAACGCTAATTAATCTCCCTACTTTTTCCATCAAAGCTGCAACCGGCATTCCCGCAGCAAATATTCGTCCTTCAATGTCACGCATTTGAGCAGAAGTGACTACAAATTGTTCTTTAGTCATTAGTTATTAGTTATTAGTTATTAGTTATTAGTTATTAGTTATTAGTTTTTAGTGATTAGTGATTAGTCATTAGTTATTCTTTTCTATCACCAATCACCAATCACCAATCACCAATCACCTGTCACCTATCTTCCATAATAAACCCTAGCATTACCGTAACCTAAATTTCGCAGATAATTATTCCATTGTTCTGCTTCTTGGCGTTCTTTAAAACCTCCTACAGCTATATGCGCTCCCCGTGGTTGAGTTCTCATAAAAACATTAGTATTACCATCTATTTTTTGTCGAATTTCTCTACCAAGCAAGGGTAAGTTATTACTACTGGTGGGAATGATAACGTAGTAATATCTACCTTGTTCTCTTTGAACATTAGGATTTACATTACGAAAATTATCTCCAGTAGAATAAGGTACTTCTCTACCAGAGAAATAGGAGATTTGTTCTGGGTTAGAAAAGCTGAGAATGCGAGCGCCACTAATACCATTTAATTCTAATTCTCTCACACGCTGTTGGGCGTTAAATGGTTGACTAAACACACCAGACTGAATGATCTTCCGTCCATTAAGCTGACGAATATAAGCACTACTTTCAATTTGACGCACTTGTTGTAGAATTTGGGAGTTATCACTATCAACATAGACAACATATCTTTCAAAGTTTTGTCCAAATTGACTGATTTGTGTAGGTTGATAATTTTGAGAATTTTGATTTGGTTGATAAAACTCCATTGCTGGTTGTAATTCTGGTAATCTGGTCTGTGCTAGACTAGCACGGCAGGTTAACATCAAGCATCCACCCACAAGCAAGGAAATTAGGGGTACGGAAGTAAATTGTGTGGTTTTTAAATGCAGCATATTTGTCAACAGGATTTTTCAACATTTTCTACTAGCCATTATTTTAATCAGGATAATAGGGAATTACCGAGATGGGTCAAACCCTACACAACTTATGCTAGGATATAAAAGTATTTGCCTTGTGCGGAAATCAAAAACCTCTATTAAAAATAATCAGTCGCAAACACTGTTAAAAGTGTAAATTATGAAAAAAGTTGTTGTTGGTCTTTCTGGTGGCGTTGACAGTTCTGTAGCTGCCGCTATTTTACACAATCAGGGCTATGATGTAATAGGTTTGACCTTTTGGTTAATGAAAGGTAAGGGTCAATGTTGCTCTGAAGGAATGATCGACGCAGCTAGTATTTGTGAACAATTAGGCGTTCCCCACGAAATTGTTGATATTCGGGATGTCTTTCAAGCGAATATTGTTGATTATTTAGTCTCTGGTTACAGTGTGGGAATTACTCCCCTGCCTTGTTCTCAATGTAACAAAACCGTGAAGTTTGGACCAATGGTGGAATATGCACGGGAAAAATTAGGGAGCGATAGCGCAAGCGCTGACTTGTCAGTTCGCATAGCTACCGGTCATTATGCGCGAATTACTTACGATAAAACTACTGGACGTTATCAATTATTACGCGCCGTAGACCGCAACAAGGATCAATCTTATTTCCTGTATGATTTGTCTCAAGATTTACTTGGGGCTTCTATCTTTCCTTTGGGAGAATTGAATAAAAGCGATACCCGCAAAATAGCCGCCGAATATGGTTTAAAAACCGCCGATAAGCCAGAAAGTCAAGATTTATGCTTGGTGGAAAGTAACGGTTCCATGCGGGCATTTTTGGATAAATATTTAGCACCAAAACCAGGTGATATTGTGGATACCACTGGTAAGGTTTTGGGCAAACATGATGGTGTCCATCATTACACCATAGGCCAGCGAAAAGGCTTAGGAATTGCTGCTGCTGAACCTTTGTATGTGATTGAATTAGATGCAGTTAATAATCGTGTGGTTGTAGGCGATCGCACTAAAGGAACACAAGAAGAATGTACAGTCAACCGGGTAAACTGGGTATCCATTGCTGAACCTGCAACCCCCATCCGTGCAGAAGTGCAAATTCGTTATCGTTCCCAACCCGTAGCAGTGACGGTGATACCTTTAGAAAATGACCGAGTGCGCTTAGTATTTGATGAACCTCAGTTCAGCATTACTCCAGGACAAGCTGCGGTTTGGTATGAAGGGGAAAAGGTATTGGGTGGGGGAATAATTGAACAGTTTAGTTAATTATTAACTCAAGTTGCTAGTTATTTGTTAAGGCTGGTAATGGGTAATAGGTAATAAGGTAATTGCTAATGAAAATACTCTTACAGCATATTTCATACTAGTGAGGTACAAACTCAAATCATAAAACCCTTGTGGAACAGGTATCCTGCCTGTTAACCTTGTACCTCATGTACCTCGAAACTGCTGTATTATCCTATTAATCCTTAAATCCTGGATATCCTGATTCTGACATTTTCCTTAACTAGCAACTTACGTTATTAACATTTACCTAATATGGGGAAAAATAATTATGGTACAATCACCCCCAAAACTGATCACAGCTAATGAATTTATCACTCAGTACGGTGATAATAATAATTACGAACTCATTGATGGGGAATTAATCGAAATGGAACCAACAGGACCCCATGAACAGGTATCATCATTTATTGGGCGAAAACTGAATGTAGAAATTGATCGTAAAGATTTACCATATTTTATTCCCCATCGCTGTTTAATTAAACTATTGGGAACAGAAACAGCTTTTCGTCCTGATGTCATTGTCTTAGATCAAACCCAACTAATTAATGAACCATTATGGCAAAATGAACCTGTGATTACATCAGGAAAATCCATTAAACTAATTGCAGAAGTCGTAAGTACAAATTGGCAAAATGACTACGCCCGTAAAGTTGAAGATTACGCTTTATTGGGTATACCTGAATATTGGATAGTAGATTATTTAGGTATTGGTGGAAGAGAATATATTGGTAAACCCAAACAACCAACTATTACCATTTGTACGTTAGTAGGAGATGAGTATGAAAAGCAGTTGTTTCAAAATCATGATCAACTTGTTTCTTCTATTTTTCCTGATTTAAAATTAACAGCAAAACAAGTATTTTTAGTGTAATTGTTAGATTAAAAATTGACTATCTGCAAACAGTAATTAACCATGATCGTAAAGAGTAAAATTTCTATCTAACCAAATAACATAAAATATAGCGCCATCTCTAATAGCCTACCATTGCTTTTATACCAGAAAAGCGAAAAGCAATAAAATTTACATCTTCTGTAATGAACTTGGGAATCGGTGCTTTAATAGCATTCCTAGAAATTTTCTCATAACCAAGTTGGTGTCTACCTTGTGAGTGTATTTCATTCCAACCCACATTCCGCACCCTCAACTGTCACAAGGTAAAAAAGCCATTAAAGTAGTACATATTAACTAAAGATAATTCAAAGATTAAGAGGGTTAATGAGAAGAAATAGCATTAAGAGGGAGATGGTGTGAGAAAGTGAAGCTTGGTAACAAAAACAAACGAAAAAAATGAATTGATAACCAAATAAGAAATAATGGATAACAACAGAATAGTAGAGGAAACTGTTGTGAAATTAAAACCTCAAGAAATAGAAATTCAGAACATAGACCATTTAGGGATAGTAGCAGGAATAATAGA